>NZ_RZST01000299.1:0-7313 GCF_003997575.1 Mesorhizobium sp. M1A.F.Ca.IN.022.07.1.1 | reverse complement strand
CCAAGGGCGTGCAGGCGATGACCGACATCCTGGCCGCCAATCCGAAGCTCGACGCTTTCGGCATCATGGGCGGCTGGCCGCTGTTCGGCGCTCCGCAGCCCTATCGCGACCTGTTCAAGCCGATGGCCGACAAGATCGCCAAGAACGAGTTCGTCATCGGCGCCGCCGACACGATCGGCGACGAGGTGGCTATCGCCAGGGAGGGCCTTGTGACCGCACTGGTCGGCCAGCGGCCGTTCGAAATGGGCTACAAGGCGCCGTCGGTGATGCTCGACCTCATCCAGGGCAAGAAGGTCGACGATCCGGTCTTCACCGGCCTCGACGAATGCACCAAGGATACGGTCGACACCTGCATCCAGAAGTAGGCTTCGATCCCCGGGGCGCCCTTCGAAGGGCGCCCCTCCACCTTTCGCCAGGACTATGGGCGCGGCCTTGCCGGGGCGGCGGAGCCAAGAGTTTTTGCGCCAGAATTTTCTTATCCGGCAGAGTTTTTGCGGGCGTCTTGGAGCCCGCGACAGGAGGCACCGGAAGGCGGATGCCACGGGAAAAGTTTGGAAAGCGCTTAGCCGAGCCTGCACAGCCGGCCACCATACGACGACCCGAGGCGACGCGGATCGCCGGCCTCAGCGTGCACGCATCGCTCGCCGGCGAGATCGGCCTCAGGATCGTGCGCGGCGACTATCCGCCCGGAACTGTCCTGCCCAACGAAGCCAAATGGTCGGAAACCTTCAATGTCAGCCGCTCGGCGGTGCGCGAGGCCATCAAGATGCTGATGGCCAAGAGCCTGCTCGCGTCCCGCCCCAAGATCGGCAGTTGGGTCGAGCCGAGGGAGCGCTGGAACCTGCTCGACCGCGACGTGCTCGCCTGGTACGCGACCTCCCCTGACCGCGAGGTGTTTCTCAGAACGGTGCAGGAGTTCCGCCATATCATCGAGCCTGAGGCGGCCGCCTTCGCGGCGCTGCGGCGCTCCGACGAGCAGATGGTCGAAATCAGCCAGGCGTGCCGCGAGATGGGAGAGGCGGCGCATATCCAGGAGCGCACGCGCGCCGATACGCGATTCCATCTCGCCATCCTGCGCGCCTCCGGCAATGAACTGCTGGTGCCGCTTGGCGTGCTGATAGAATCGGCGCTCGATCATCTCTTCGTCTTCGTCACGCGCGAGCACAGCGACCAGCGGCGGGCCCAGTCCCTGCACGAGGCGATCGAGCGGAACATCCGCCTGCAGCGCCCGGCCGCGGCGAGAAGCGCGGTGCACAGGCTTCTCGCCAATACCGACGAGGTGATCGAGCTCTCGAGACGCTGACAGGCTTGGCCGCGGCTTTCAGATCGTCTGCTTTTTGCCGTCCTTCGACGGCATCAGGTCGACGCCGTTGAGCTTGCCGATATGGGTGGCCAGCATCGGCACATACTGCTCGGCCGGCCCCGCCGCGAAGGCGGTCGCGAACGAATTCTTGGTGGCGTTGCCAAGCGGATTGGCGATGCCGGCAGCGCCGGCCATCGATTCCAGATAGGTCAAATCCTTGAAGGCATTGGCGATGGAGAATTTGTGGGCGTCGCGGTCGCCTTCCAGCGTCCAGCGCATGAAGGTCTGGTAGAAGCCGCAATCCATGCGGCCGTTGCGGATCACGCTGTCGAAGCGGGGCGGCGAGATGCCGACCTTCTGCGCCAGCGCCAAGGCTTCCGAATAGATCGCCGCGTAGCCGAGCGAGATGAAGTTGTTGAGCAGCTTCATGCGGTGGCCGTCGCCGGTGTCACCGATATGGACGATGCGGCCGGCCCAGGTTTCGATCACCGGCTTCAACCGTGCGAACACCGCGTCGGGCGCGCCGACCATGGCGTCGAGCGTGCCTTCCCAGGCCTCCTTCGGCGTGCGACTGAGCGGCGCGTCGACATAGTCGACGCCGAGCGCCCTGAGTTCGGCTGCCAGCGCGACGGTGGAGACGGGGTCGGATGTCGAGCAATCCACGACCACGCAGCCTTGCTTCAGACCTTCCTTCAGCCCGCCGGGGCCGCGGATGATCGCCTCGACCTCACGCGAGCCGGTGACGCAGATGAAGACGATGTCGGAGGCCGCTGCCACTTCTTTGGACGTGGCCACTTCCTTTGCGCCGCGGCCGAGCAGGTCATCCGCCGGCTTGCGGTTCTTGCGGCCGAGGAAGGTGAGCGGATAGCCCTTGTAGACGATGTTCTTGGCGATGCCATGCCCCATCAGGCCGAGGCCGATGAAACCGATGTTTTCGCGGGCAGCGGTGGTGGTCATGTCGTTTCGTCCCTGTCTTTCCTGATGGTCGGCGCGGCGCGACCGGCCGGCGAGCTTTGCTGGAGAAGGTTTTCGCGGATCGCGGTTGGCAGGCCGTTGCTGAATGCCATATTGTCTGACAATACACACAATCCTTGAGAAATGTGGAGAGCAAAATGACGAAGCGGATCATGTTCACCGGCGGCAGCGGCAAGGCCGGCCGCCATGTCGTGCAGTATCTGGTTGAGCATGGCTGCCAGGTGCTCAACATCGACACCAAGCCGCTCGACAACCCGAAGGTGCGCACGCTGATCACCGACATTACCGACAGCGGCCAGGTGTTCAACGCGCTGTCGAGCTATGCCGGGCTGCATGAATTCGATCCATCGCTGCGCGCACAGCCGGTCGACGCCGTGGTGCATTTTGCCGCCATCCCGCGGATCATGATCACCCCGGACAACGAGGTGTTCCGCATCAACGCGATGGGCACCTACAACGTCATCGAAGCGGCGGTGAAACTCGGCATCCGCAAGGTGATCATCGCCTCCAGCGAGACGACCTACGGCCTGGTCTTCGCCAACGAGCCGCGCAACCCGACGCATTTCCCGCTCGACGAGGACTATGACGTCGATCCGATGGACAGCTACGCCCTGTCCAAGATCGTCAACGAAAAGACAGCGCGCGCCTTCGCGCTGCGCAGCGGTTTCGACATCTATGCGCTGCGCATCGGCAACGTCATCGAGCCGCATGAATATGCGCTGTTCCCGAAATGGTTTGCCGATCCCGGTTTCCGCAAGCGCATTGCCTGGAGCTATATCGACGCCCGCGATCTCGGCCAGATCGCCTTGCGCGCCATCGAGAAGGATGGGCTGGGCTACCAGGTGTTCAACGCTGCCAATGACGAGACCTCGTCCGATCTGCCGACGGCAGAGCTCCTGAAGCGTTTCTATCCAGGCGTGCCGGTGAAAGCCGAACTCGGTGAATTCGAGACGCTGCTGTCCAACCGCAAGGCGCGGGACGTGCTCGGCTTCCGCCCCGAACACAGCTGGCGCAAATACGTCAAAACAGCGTGAGGGCCGACAAACATAGGTTGAGCTGTGCACAGCGCGGCGTCTGGCGGCAAAGCCGGCCTTGCCGCGCTTGACAGCTTCTGAAAACCGGACTTTCTGGGCATATGCGGGACGCAAAGCCGAACAACGAAAAAAGGCCGACGAAAGCGGCATCCGCCGAGCGTATGGCTGGCGTTCGCCGGCCGGACGCGCCGCGCATCCCTGGCGCCAGCGTGCACACCTCGCTGGCCAGCGAAATCGGCCTTCGGATCGTGCGCGGCGACTACCCGCCGGGCACCATCCTGCCCAACGAAGCCAAATGGTCGGAGACTTTCGACGTCAGCCGCTCGGCGGTGCGCGAGGCGATCAAGATGCTGATGGCCAAGAGCCTTCTGGCATCACGTCCGAAGATCGGCAGCTGGGTTGAGCCGAAGGAGCGCTGGAATCTGCTCGACCGCGACGTGCTCTCCTGGTACGCGACGTCGCCGGATCGCGAGGTGTTCCTGAAGACGGTGCAGGAATTCCGCCACATCATCGAGCCCGAGGCGACGGCTTTTGCCGCAATGCGGCGCACCGATGAGCAGATGGCCGAGATCAGCCAGGCCTGCCGCGAGATGGGCGAGGCGACCAATTTGCAGGAGCGGACGCGCGCCGACACCCGCTTCCACCTGGCCATTCTCCGGGCCTCCGGCAACGATCTCCTAGTGCCCCTGGGCGTCCTGATCGAATCCGCCTTCAATCATCTCTTCGCCTATACGACACGCGAGCTGGACGATCTGCAGCACGCCCAGAAACTGCACGAAGCGATCGAGAGGAACATCCGGCTGCGGCGGCCGGATGCGGCGCGCAACGCCGTGCGCAAGCTGCTCGCGAATACCGACGACGTCATCCGCTCGCGCTAAGGCCTACCGATACCCGGGTGAGGGCCGGTCCGACCTCGACAAGTCCTTAGTCTTCCTTCTCGCGCCCGAAAGCGACGCGCAACTCGTCCTTGGCCTTTTCCAGAACTCGCTTGCGCTTCTCCGGCAGGTTCCTGCCGGCGCGGTTGATGTAGAAATTCAGCATCGACATCGCCGACCGGAACGGCTCCGCCTTGCGGCGATGGCTGTGCTCAGCCGAGCGCTTCAGCGAGATGGCGATCCTCTTGGCATCGTCGGATTCGAAAATGTGCTCCTCGAGATCCAGCGCATCGCTGTGCGCGGTCACTTCGGCCGACCATTTTTTCCTGGCGGTCATGGCGAACCTCCTTCCTGGGGCACAACTCCCCTTGGGCACAACGCTCTCTTGGGGCAAAAACTCTGGGCGGCATGGCCGGTTCCCGATTTCTGGAGCCACGGATTTGTCCCTTGTGGCGCTGCTCGGCACCGGGAATGCGCCGATACTTGGGGTGGAAACCGCCCGATCACCAACAAGCGCGGACAGGAAAGGTGTGACGAGAACCGTCTCCAGCCGGGCAGATGGCCCCAGCATCGACAGCGCCTATGCATGGATACGGCTCGGCGTCTCGATGCTTTTGTCGACGATCGGCGGCGCCGGCATGTGGGCGGTGGTCGTCGTTCTGCCCGCCGTGCAGGCCGAATTCGGCGTCGACAGGGCCGCGGCTTCAATGCCTTATACCGCGACCATGGTCGGCTTCGCCGCCGGCAATATGCTGGTCGGACGCGCCATCGACCGCATGGGTTACTGGATCCCGGCGCTCGTCTCTGCGATTGCGCTCGGCGCGGGCTTCCTGCTCGCCTCGCTGACCAGCTCGATCCTTGCGTTCACCCTTGTCCAGGGGCTTCTGATCGGACTCGGCACATCGGCGATCTTCGGCCCGTTGATCGCCGACATCTCGCACTGGTTCAACCGGCGCCGCGGCGTCGCGGTGACCGCGGCCGCATCCGGCAGCTATCTTGCCGGAGCAGTCTGGCCGACGGTGATGCCCTATGTCATGCAAGGCGAAGGCTGGCGGTTCACCTATGCCGCGATCGGCATCTTCTGCCTCGCCACCATGGTGCCGCTGGTGCTGATGCTGCGCCGCGGCGCGCCGCGCGAAGCTACCCATGGCTCGCCGGGAAGCCGGCCGACGCAGCCAATCTCGCTGTCGCCGGCGGCGTTGCAGATGCTGCTGGTGATTGCCGGCTTCGGCTGCTGCATGGCGATGTCGATGCCGCAAGTGCATATCGTCGCCTATTGCATGGATCTCGGCTACGGCGTCGCGCGCGGCGCCGACATGTTGTCGATCATGCTGGCGGCGGGCGTTGTCAGCCGCATTGGCTCAGGTTTCCTCGCCGATCGCATCGGCGCGGTGAAAACCTTGATCATCGGCTCGGCGCTGCAATGCCTGTCGCTGCTGTTCTATATTCCCTTCGACGGGCTGGCCTCGCTGTATGTGGTGTCGCTGGTGTTCGGCCTCTCGCAAGGCGGCATCGTTCCCTGCTATGCGATCATCGTGCGCGACTACATGCCGGCCAAGGAAGCCGGCCAGCGCGTCGGCATCGTCCTGATGGCGACGATCTTCGGCATGGCCGTCGGCGGCTGGATGTCGGGCTGGATCTACGATCTAACCGGCTCCTATGCCGCCGCCTTCCTCAACGGCATCGCCTGGAACCTGGTCAATCTCGCGGCGATTTTGCTGCTTATGTGGAAGGCGAGGCGAGGCGCGGAAGCGCCGGCCTGATTTCCGCCGGCAACCCTGGCCATTGCAAGCTTGTCTACCGGCGCAAAGGTGGGGTCAGGTGATACTCGTCCGTGCACTTTCGTATGGCGTCGCGCCCGAATACTGGGTGCAGCAGGCTATTTACTTGGAAAGGCTTTGGGCGGAATATTGCGAAAGTGGGAGGAAGCAGTCGGAAAATCTCCTGAATAAATGCGCTCGAACGGCTTCCGCCCGTTGAATGCAAGGGAGGATAATCATGAGACGTACTTTCCCGCTCGCGGCATCCGCCGCGGCGTTGTTGCTCGGCGTGCCCTCCGCCTTCGCGCAGTCCGGCGGCGTCGAGAAAGCAGTCGGCGGCTACAGCTTCGAGGAAGCCGCAAAGGAAGCCCCCACCACCAAGGATTTCCATTCGGCCGATGGCCATCTCACCTTCGCCATCGTCACACATACGGCCGGCAACGGCTTCTTCGATCCGGTCTATGTCGGCGCAACCGCCGCCGGCAATCTGATCGGCGCCAAGATACTGCTGCTCGGCTCGGAATCTCCGACCGACGACCCGGCCCGCGAGATCGAAATCCTGAATCAGATCGTGCAGGATCCGACGATCGACGGGCTGATCATGACAACGCCCCAGGTCGGCGCCTACAACGACATCGTCAAGGCTGCCGCGGCCAAGGGCATACCGGTAGCAACGACCAATTCCTTCGACGGCACGATCCTCGACCGCAGCGGCATCAGCCACACCGGTCAGGACGCCTCCGCCGCGGCGATCGCCGGCGAGGCACTCGTCAAGTGCCTGGCGGACAAGGGTATCGAGAAGGGTTCGATCGTTCTGCCGTCATCGACCGCGATGGGCAACATCGAGGTGAACAATCGCGTCACCTCGGCCTTCAACGCGATCGTTAAAGGCCTGAGGGACGCCGGCAAGCTCGAGGCCTTCAAGGTCGACGCAGGTCCCGAGAACACCGGCATCGACACCAATCCGAACGATCCGGTGAACGGCATCGTGACGCTGTTCGAGTCGCGAGGTGACGTTGTCGGCGCCTTCGCCGGCAACAACGTGTTCACGCCTGCGCTGGCCAAGGCCGTCGCCCAAACCGGAAAGACCGGCAAGATCTGCGCCTATGGGTTCGACCTCGGTCCGGCGCAGCAGGATGCGTTGAAGAGCGGCGACCTGACCGGCGCGCTCGGGCAGCAGCCCTTCCTGCAGGGCTTCTATCCGGTCATGCAACTCTATCTGCAGATCGATCGCGGCATCGCGGCCGCCAATCTCGACACGCGCGCCCAACTCGTGACGCAAGAGACCGTTGGAAAGGTCGGCAAGCGTTTCGAGAACTGAATGTCAAAGCGACACTGAACTGGCGCGGGAGAACTGGTATCCTCC
>NZ_RZST01000298.1:0-7332 GCF_003997575.1 Mesorhizobium sp. M1A.F.Ca.IN.022.07.1.1 | reverse complement strand
CGGTAGGGCAGGCCTTTGGCGCGGGCGGTGCGGATATAGTCTTCGTTGAGCACCTCGATCAGCGCCGAGCGGGCGACGCGCGCCAGGATCGCCGCCTGCGGCAGCGCCAGCGCGATGGCCGGTAGCAGCAGCGATTTCACGGCCGGCCAGATCCCGGCGTCCCAGCCAGGAAATCCACCCGCCGGCACCAGCCGCAGCCATACGGCGAAGAGATAAATCAGCATCAGCGCGAACCAGAAATTCGGCACGGCAACGCCGAGTTGGGCAGCGCCCATGGCGAATGTGTCGCCGGCCCGGCCTTGGCGGCCGGCGGAAAACACCCCGACCGGAATGGCTATGACGGTCGACAGCGCCAGCGCGATTAGCGCCAGCGGCAGGGAAACGACGACGCGCTCACCCACGAGGTCGATGACGGGAACCGAATAGGTGTAGGAGCGACCGAAATCGAGGCTGAGCAACCCGCCCGCCCAGTGCAGGTAGCGCAGGACAAGCGGCGCGTTCAGGCCCATCTGGTTGCGCAACAGCTCGACCTGGTCGGCGCTGGCGTTGAAGCCCAGCATCAGGCGCGCCGGGTCGCCAGGCAGGATTTCCATCACCGCAAACACCACCATCGAGGCCAGCACCAGCGTGATGGTCGCGATGATGAGGCGCTTGAGGAGATAGGTGGCCATGGGAGGCGATCAGGCGACCGCGCCGGCGTCAATCCGTCCACTTCACCTTGGTAAGGTCATTGGCCTGAATCGGTGCATTCTCCCACAGGCCCTGCAGCTTCGCGTCCCAGACCCCGACCTTCGGCAGCTCGTAAAGGAAGCCGACCACGGCGTCGTCGGCGAGGATCTTCTGCGCCTCTGCCAGCAGCTCCTTCCGCTTCGCCTCGTCCGAGGTCAGATTGAGCTTGGCGATGATGGCATCGAAGGCCGGGTTGTCGTAGTTGAAGTAATAGTCCTTGCGCGAATAGATATCGATGTCGTTCGGCTCGGTGTGGGAGACGATGGTGAGGTCGTAGTCCTTCTTGGTGAAGACCTGATCCAGCCATTGCGCCCATTCGACGGGGATGATCTCCAGATCGATGCCGACATCGCGCAGCTCGGACGCGATGATCTCGCCGCCAAGCCGCGCATAGGACGGCGGCGGCAGCTTCAGCGTCGCCTTGAAGCCTTTTTCTAGGCCGGCTTCCTTCAGCAGTTCCTTGGCCTTGTCGACATTGTGCGGATAGAGGCCGGTGAGGTCGACATAGTCTTTGTTGGCGGGCGACATATGCGAGCCGATCGGCACTCCCAGGCCCGCCGAGGCGCCGTCGATGATCGCCTTGCGGTCGAGCGCGAAGGAGATGGCCTGGCGCACCTGGAGCTTGTCGAAGGGCGGCTTCTTGTTGTTGATCGAAAGAATCGTCTCGCCTTCGGTGGAGCCGATCACCACTTTGAAACGCGGATCGTCCTTGACCTGAGAGACGCTGTCGGGATCGAAGAAGGGGAAGGCCTGGATGTCGCCCGAAAGCAGCGCCGGCACGGCGGCGGCGGCGTCGGGTACGATGCGGAACTCGACCTTGTCGAGCGCAACCGGGGCACCCCAGTAATTATCCGACTTCACAAGCGTGATCGACGAGCCCTTGGCCCAGTTCTGGAACTTGAAGGGGCCGGTGCCGACCGGCTTTTCCTTGTTGGTGTCGGCCGATTTCGGCGACACCATCACCGCGTCGCCCCAGCCCATATTGTACAGGAAGGAGCCTTGCGGGTTTTTCAGCGTGACCTTCACCGTCGCCGGATCGACGACATCGACCTTGTCGATCTGCGCGAACAGCCCCTTTTGGGCGTTGACCGAATTGTCGGCCCGGGCACGGTCGAGAGAGAATTTCACGTCGTCGGCGCTGAAATCGCTGCCGTCGTGGAATTTCACGCCGGTGTGCAGCTTGAAAGTGTAGATCTTGCCGTCATCCGAGATGGTCCAGCTTTCGGCAAGGTCGGGGATCACCTCGCCGTTCGGACCGATGCGGGTGAGACCTTCGAAGACATTGGCGTAGAGCACCTCGTCGATGGCGGCGGCGGCGCCCGCGGTCGGATCGAGATGCGGGGGTTCGAGCGGAATGCCGATGACGAGGTCGGTACGGGCCGAAAATGCCGACGTGGCGGCCGCGAAAGTAAGCACAGCGGCGGCCAAAATGGTCTTCCACAATCTCATTGCCGAACTCCCATGCGGTCAAACGGACAAGCCCAGCGGATAGAAGCGTGATTTGGCCTGTGAGTAAATTGCGTTTCGTGCTGCCGGGTGGCGCCAAGCGAAATGTTTTTCCCGATCAGCCGGTCGTACCGCGCAGCAGCACGTCGAGGCCGATCGCCATCACCTTGGCCGCGTCCACCATGTCGGCGATGCCCACCCATTCGTCCGGCCGATGCGCGAGATCGAGGATGCCGGGGCCATAAGCGATGCAGTCGTAGATCTGGCCAATGCGGGCAACATGCTTCTGGTCGTAGGTACCGGGCGAAATGACGTATTCCGGCTCGCGGTCGAAGATTTCCATGATGCCCTTGGCGACGGCTTTCACCACCGGCGCGTCGCGCTCGGTCATCAGCGGCAGCACCTCCATCAGGTCGCGGATCTCGTAGTCGAACTTTTCTCGCTCGCGCTTCAGCCGGTCGAGGATGCCGGTGACTTCACCCTTGACGGTGGTGAGGTCTTCCTCGAGCAGGAAGCGGCGGTCGATGGTCAGCCGGCAGGAATCCGGCACGTTGGGCGAGGGCAGTCCCGGCCGGAAATCCTCGGTCTGGCCGCCATGGACGGAATTGATGTTCATGGTCGAGCGCCGGGCGCCCTCGGGCACCACCGGCATGCGCGTCACCTTGCGGTCGAGCGCCGGGAAAAGCTCGTCCTCGAAGGCCTGCACGACGGCACCCATATGGCGCACCGCGTTGTCGCCGAGGAACGGCATCGAGCCATGCGCGATCTCGCCCTTGGTCTCGATCTCGGCCCACCAGACCCCGCGATGGCCAAGGCAGATGCGGTCCTTGTTCAGCGGCTCGGGGATGATGACGTGGTCGACCTTCGGCTTCGAGAAATAGCCGAGCTTCGCCAGATGGGCGACGCCGCCGAACCCGCCGGATTCCTCGTCGACCGTGCCGGATATCTCTATGGCGCCGGGAAAGTCGGGATAGACCTCCATGAAGGCTTCGGCGGCAATGACAGAAGCCGCCAGCCCGCCTTTCATGTCGCAGGCGCCGCGGCCGTAGACCCTACCTTCCTTCACCAGGCCGGCGAAAGGATCGACGGTCCAGCCTTCGCCGGCCTCGACCACGTCGATATGCGAGTTGAAATGGACGCAGGCACCGGGCGAGCGGCCGTCGAAGCGGGCGACGACATTGACGCGCGGGTAGCGGTCGGTGTCGCCGGGCGTGCCTTCTGCGCGAATGAATTCGGTTTCGAAGCCGAGCTTCTTGAGGCGTGCGCCAAGATACTCGGCACATGGCCGGTAGGCCTCGCCGGGCGGATTGACGGTCGGAAAGCGGATGAGCTCGGCGGTCAGCGCGATCAGGTCGTCGACCCGGTCATCGACGGCCCGGAGGAGTCGTTCATTCATCCTGCTGATTGAAGAAGCAACGCGGCGCTTTTGCAAGCTGCCTTTCGCGGTTGCCGGACAATGATTGAGGGCAGGCTCGCGCTTAAACCGTTGAGAGTGGGTGGCGGCCCAGCAACTATGACGGGAAATCATTCAAATTCGCGAAATCGAATTGGCGAATTTGTCAAGGAGTGTGTGGTACTTAACGCACCTGCCGGCGAAAATGATGGAAAAGAGACCACGTGATGGCAGGGGGCAATCGAAGGGGTTCATCGCATGAAAAAATCCAGCCTCATGGCGGCCGTGCTGGCAACCACGTTGCTCGGCACGTCGATCGCAAGCCGGGCGGCTTCGCTGGTCGCCAATATCGACGTCTCGACGCAGACAATGACCGTCAGCAGATACGGCCAGGTGCTGTATCGCTGGAATGTATCGACGGCCCGAAGGGGCTACTTCACACCGCGCGGCAGCTACCGGCCGCAATGGACCGCGCGGATGTGGTACTCGCGCAAGTATGACAATTCGCCGATGCCGTATTCGGTGTTCTTCCGCGGCGGCTACGCCATTCACGGCACCGGCGCCGTGAAATATCTCGGGCGTCCGGCCTCGCATGGCTGCGTGCGCCTGCATACGGCCAATGCCGCGACTTTCTATTCGATGGTGAAGGAAGCCGGCTACGGCAACACGCGAATCGTCGTCACCGATTGAAACGGGCCGGAGAGGGCTGCCTAGGCCGCAGGCAGCATTTGATGGCTGCGCCTGCTCGGAGCGTTGCAGCAATGCCGCACATGCTTCAAAAACAAGCAGCTTATACTAGCGTGAGCATCGCCGGAGCTGGTTTGCATGACAGCGCAGTGGTAAGTACGGGGCGTTGTTCTGGCTGCTTGGGGACTTTAATGTATCGATTTCTATTGAGCGCTGCGATCGCGGCAACCGCAACCTCGGCTTTTGCTGCCGATGCACCCGTTCTTCTGGACCAGGAACTCGCGCAGCCGCATATATCAGGTTATGGCGAAATCTATCTCGGAGGTCTCTATTTCGCGACCCCCGGGGACGACACGGATGGCACGACTGCCGGCGGCGCCGTTCGGGTGAATTTCCCGATCGACGCCCGCTGGAACATCCAGACCGACGCGGTGATCGATTCGCTTTGGGTCGAAGGCACGAACGTCTACAGCTACGGCGGTGCGATCCATGGCTACTGGCGCGATCCGAGCTCATATGCGCTGGGTGGATTTGCGACGATAAACGGATTTGGCGGCGATAACGGCATCGGTGACTTAGACCTTTATACCTTCACCGTCGGTCCAGAGGCTCAGGCCTATTTCGGCAACGTGACGATCTACGGCCAAATTTATTATGGCCAGTTGCGGGCCAGCGGCTTTTCGGAGCATTTGGACAACTGGGGCGGCCGTGGAGTGGTGCGCTTCTTCGCCCAGGACAATCTCCGTTTCGATGGCGAACTCGGCTTCTCGAGGCTTTCCGCGGATGGCGGCCACCTCGATACTGTCACAGCCGCCTTGCAGGCTACATACAGGTTCGATGGGACGCCGTGGTCGGTATTCGGGCGCTACCAGTTGGATCACCTGACCATCTCGGAGGCTTCAGGCAGCGTGAACATCCACAAATACGTGGTTGGCCTGCGGGCAAGCTTCGGCTCGGACACACTGCTTTCCGAGGATCGCAACGGTGCCACGATGGATACGTTCCGGCCGAACTTCACCATCCCCGCTCCGCTTTGAGACAGCTGAACCTGGAGCCGCGTGGACTTGGTCCTCGCGGCTTTGCGTTGCGCATTGGACGCAACACGCCTAGCAGCAGGCTATTTCAAAGCGGTTCCGCGTTTGATCCAGACGAAAGCGATCTGAACGTTCTCGGCCGCTTTAGCTGACCTTGGCCTGCTAACGCCGCTTACGTCGGCGGCCGCTCATCTCCCAGCGCTTGTGGAACCACATCCACTGTCCGGGATCCTCGCGCACCCAGCGCTCGACGATGTCGGCAAGCAGCTGCGTGGTGGCGTGAACATCGACGCTGCCGGTTTCGGTGCGCGGCAAACCGAGCTTGTCTTCGATTTCCAATCGGAAACGGTTTCCCGGCAGCCTGACGCAGCGCGCCGGATAGACATCGCAATCATAGTGGCGGGCGAGCATGCCCAGCACCGGATTGCTCTGGCAGGGGCGGCCAAAGAAGGTCGTCTCGACGCCGTTCGTGAATTTCTGATCGACCAGCACGCCGATATTGCCGCCGTTTTCCAGGATGGCGGCGAGGGCAAACGATGCGCCGGTCGAGGACGGCAGCAGGCCTCCCATGCTCGAGCGGCGTGTCGAGTGGATGTAGTCGGCAAGGTAGGGATTGTTGGGCGGGCGGAACAGCGCCGTGATGTTCATGCCGAAGGTGGCGGCGGCGACCGGCAAAAGCTCGAAATTGCCGAGATGGCCGGTGAACAGGATATGCGGCTTCTTTTCGCCTGCGATTTCGACGAAATGCTCGATGCCGCTGACCTCGACCCGGCCCGGCTTGGCGGCATTCGGGTCAAAATCGAAGAGGGCATCGAGGAAGATGTATTCGGCGGCAAGCCGGGCCATGTTGCCCCACATGTCGGACGCGATGGCCTCGATTTCGGCATCGCTCTTTTGCGGATAGGCAAGGCGCAGATTGTTGACGGCCACCCGGTGCCGTCCGACCATCGGCCCGATGCGGCGGGCGACGCGGTCGGCGAAGTTGAGCGCGCTGTCAGGCGGCAAAAGGCGCAGCAGGCCGATGACCGCCATGGCAAGCCGCGCCACCAGCCAGTGCTCCATTTGGCGTAGCCGCCGGCCATAGCGGAACATGAAGTCCCGGCGGGCTTTCTTGAGCACCTTGCCGACCATCTTGTCTTAGGAAACGCGAAGAATGATCTTGCCGAAGACGTCGCGGCCTTCCATGCGCTTCAGCGCGGCGTCGATGTCGTCGAAGCCGACTTCGGTGTCGATCACGGGCGCGACGAGACCGGCCGCCATTTTCTGCATGGCATCGGCCATGTTCTTCATGCGGCAGCCGAAGGAGCCGAGCAGCTTCAGCTGTTGCTGGAAAAGCTGCATCAGGTTGACCTGCGTCGAGACGCCGGAGGTCGAGCCGCAGGTGACGAGGCGGCCGCCGCGCCTCAGGCATAGCATCGAACCTGCAAAAGTGTCGGCGCCGACATGTTCGAACACGACATCGACGCCCTTTTTCTTCGTCAGCTTGCGCACCACGCCTTCGAAGCGATCCTCGCGATAGTTGATGACATGGTCGGCGCCAAGCGCCTTCGCCTTGTCGATCTTGTCGTTCGAGCCGACCGTAGTGATGACCGTGCAGCCCATGCGCTTCGCCAATTGGATGGCTGCGGTGCCGATGCCGGAGCCGCCGGCATGGACGAGGATGGTTTCACCGGGCTCCAGTTTCGCGTTGTCGAACAGCATATGCTCGACCGTGCCGAAGGTGACGGGTGCGACGGCAGCGCCGATCTCTGAGACACCGGGCGGCGCAGGCACCAGGAGACGGGCAGGCAGGTTGATCTTTTCCTGCGCGAAGCCGTCGAGATGAAAACCGTGGACGCCGGAGACGTGCTCGCAAAGATTGTCGCGGCCCTCGCGGCAGGCACGGCAGAGCCCGCAGGTTCGCGCGCCGTAGATCGACACCAGTTGCCCCGGCAGGAGGGTGGAGACGCCTGGCCCGACAGCCTCGACCTCGCCCGAGGCTTCGGCGCCGACGACCAGCGGCAGCTTGCGCTTGGCGAAGGCCATGCCGCGCCAGCCCCAGAC
>NZ_RZST01000297.1:0-7342 GCF_003997575.1 Mesorhizobium sp. M1A.F.Ca.IN.022.07.1.1 | reverse complement strand
CGACAACTATGCGGAAGCTCGTCTCGCTGCTTAATGCAGTGCGAACGCTTCAAATCAAGCCCTAGAGGTTCGCACTTCTAGGCGGGGTTCGGAGGTACCTGGCAACAGAAACCTCCACCTTCCCCCTCGCCTTCCAAGTCAATTGAACGGCCAAGCATGCTTGGCGCGCCTGCTTGCCGTCCTGCCTGGGCTGAAAAAGGCCGGGCAATCCCGGCCTCTCCGATTTTCTATCCGCGTCTTACTCGGCAGGCGCTTCGACCGCTTCGCGCGCACGGCCGAGCGTCAGCTTGGCCAGCGTGAAGGAAATCACCGCGCAGAGCGTGATGCCGGCCACCATCGGCAGCGGCGTGCCGTCGAAGAAGAGGCCCGCCACGCCCATGGCCAGCGCGCCGATGGCGAAGTGCAGCGTGCCCATCAGCGCCGAGGCCGTGCCGGCGATCTCGCCATGCTCTTCCATCGCCAGCACCGAGGTGGTCGGAATGACCAGGCCAAGGAAGCCGTAGCCGACAAAGAGCAGCGCCGCCATCACGTCGAGCCGGTCGACACCGGATGCCATGATCGCGAACAGCGCCACCATCACCGTGGCATAGCCGGTCACCGCCACCCACACGACCCGCTTCAAGCCGAAGCGATCCGCCAGCATCCCGGTCAGCTGCGACATGCCGATGAAGGCGACCGCGTTGATCGAGAAGAACACGCTGTAGACCGAAGGCGACAGGCCGTAGTGGTCGATCAGGATGAAGGACGAACTCGACAGATAGACGAAGAAGCTCGCGATGCCGAAGCCGGCGATCGTCGTCAGGCCAAGGAAGTTGCGGTCGCTCATCAGGTAGCGGTAACCGGCAAGTGCCGTGCCGAAGGACGAGTTGGCGCGCTCCTCCGCCGAACGCGTCTCTTTCAGCGAGGTCGCGAGCAGGATGGTGGCTAAAGCGGCGGCGCCCGTCACAGTCCAGAACACGGCACGCCAGCCGAAGCTCTCGATGATCTGACTGCCCGTGAGCGGCGCGAGAATAGGCGACACCGAGAACACCAGCATCAGCAACGACATCAGCTTGGCGGCCTCGTTACCGGTGTGCAGGTCGCGCACGATGGCGCGCGGCACTGCCATGCCGGCGCTGGCGCCGAGCCCTTGCAGGAAGCGGAAGGCGATCAGCCACTCGATACTGGGCGCCATAGCCGAGCCGACGCCGCCAACCATGAACAGCGCGAGTCCGACATAAAGCGGCAGCTTGCGCCCGACAATGTCCGAGATCGGTCCGACGACGATCTGGCCGAAACCCATCGACAGGAAGAAGATCAAAAGGCTCATCTGCACGGCGGCGGTGCCAGCCTTCAAATCCGCACCGATCGAGGGCAGCGCGGGAAGGTACATATCGATGGCGAACGGGCCGATTGCGGACAACAAGCCGAGCACGACCGCGATGCGGAGGAATTTGGGACTCATGATAAGGGCTTCTTTCGGATCTGGTTGCCGCCGTGGTCCGGCGTCTACCCGAGGACGTTCCATCCCGTGGAACTCCGACATCCGGGATGTGAAATCATCGTCGCTTCAAAGCGCGATTCTGTTGTTCCCGGGAGCGGACTTCGCTTTATTGTGTCTACAAATTTAGACAGGCTTGTCCAATTCGTCAATCATCGCTATATAGTTTTTTATGAAGGTCGGCGTTTCTCCTGACACTTTCCCGCCACGCAGCCATGAGGCCAAGCGCATATCGGTGGTTGATGCTGCCGCTTCGGTCTTCTGCCGCGAAGGCTATGCCGGCGCCAATATCGACCTGATCGCGGCCGAGGCCGGCGTTTCGCGCCAGACCGTCTACAATCACCATGGCGATAAGGAAAAGCTGTTCATGGCCATTGTGCGCGACCTGACGGAGCGCTGCAATGCCGGCATCTTCGCCACCATTGCCACCTTTCCCGACCAGCCCGCCGATCTCGAAGCCGATCTTGTCGCCTTCGCGGTGCGCATGAACCGCAACTGTATCTGCAACCGCGACGGCCGCTTCCTGCGCAAGCTGATCCAGGCCGAGGGCGAGCGCTATCCCGAGCTTTTTGCCGAGTGGCGCGAACAGGGACCGGGCCGCACCTGGTCGGCGCTTGCCGCCCGCTTCGCGCGGCTGGCCTATGCCGGGCACCTCTCGATCGACGATCCGGACGTGGCGGCGCGGCAGTTCCTCGCACTAGTCAACGCCGAGTTGCAGACAACCTTCATGCTCGGCGGCATACCGACGGAGGAAGAGGTGTTGCGCTCAGCGACCAATGGCGTGCGCACCTTCCTGGCCGCCTTCGGCAGGAAGAAAGCGGCAGCCGCCCGGCAGGCCGCCCTCGCCCACGCCTGAGCGATCAAATCGCCGCCAGCCCTCTTGGCCTTAGCTTTCGGCGCCTATATGCGGTTTACGCCGCGCCCAAGCTTGATTACAGCTATGCGGACGATTCAACGGAACCCGACCGTCACATGGCCGACGACCACATCCGCTACGACATTCTGGCCCAGGAGGCATTGCGCGGCGTCATGCGCAAGGTCCTGGCCGAAGTCGCGCGCACGGGCCTTCCGGGCAACCATCATTTCTTCATCACCTTCCTGACCGGCGCGCCGGGCGTGCGCATCTCCTCGCGGCTGCGCGAGCGTTATCCGGAGCAGATGACCATCGTCATCCAGTTCCAGTACTGGGACCTGAAGGTGACCGACACCGGTTTCGAGGTGGGACTCTCCTTTTCCGACGTGCCCGAAAAGCTCGAAATCCCCTTTTCCGCCGTGCGCGGTTTCTATGACCCATCAGTGAATTTCGAACTCGAATTCGACGTCAAGGCGGACAACGCCGCGGAAGACGACGACGCCGCGCCGGCCCCGGAGCTGCCGATCGCGGTCGTGACCGAAAAGAAACCGGAATCGAAGAAAAAGGCCACCGAGGCCGAGAAGAAGCCGGCTGCCGCCGATACCGGCGGCAAGGGTGCCGAAGTGGTTTCGCTCGACGCCTTTCGCAAGAAGTGAGCCGGGGAAATGGGCGAGGTCGTCAATCTCCGCCAGGCCCGCAAGCAGAAAGCGCGCATCGAGAAGGAACGCCTGGCCAGGGAAAACCGGGCATTGCACGGCCGTTCCAAAGCCGAGCGCGAGCGTGACCGGCTGACGTCCGACATGACGGAAAAATTCATGGACGGCCATCGCCGCGAAAAGCCCGGCGATCCGGACCGGCGCTGAGCGCCCGGATGGCCGCTGTCGAAAAACGCTCGGTGACGATCCGCGGCCACCGCACCAGTTTTTCCCTGGAGCAACCCTTCTACGACGATTTGGTGGCGATCGCGACGCAGCGCTCGCTGTCGCTCGCGGCCCTCGTTGCCGAGATCGACGAAACGCGGACCCGTGACGCCAACCTCTCCTCCGCGCTCAGACTCTACGTGCTCGCCTGGGCAAAGCGCGGCGGCAAGGCATCTTGACCGGCCTCAGACCGGATCGCCGAGGCTTTCCTGCGCCTTGCGCTTGGCGCCGAAGCTGAGCAGGGCCGAACGGTCGCGTTCCTCGGCCTGCTTTTTCGACCGCACCCGCATCAGGTCCTTCCAGCCGATATAGCCGACCAGCCGTGCATCCTCGCGCGAGACGACCGGCAGATGCGAGACGTTGGCCAGGAGCAGCTTGTCTGACAGTCCTTCCAGATATTCGTCGGGATAGGCGAGCGTGACCTTGCTGCCGGCCAAAAGTTCGCCGAGCGTCGTCTTGCGGTGCTTGCCGGCGCGGCGCCAACGCAGGATCGCCGGCGGATCGATGAGGCCGAGCACATGGCCTTTCTCGTCGATCACAGGAAAGCTCGGATGGCGCGTGTCCGGGGCGGTCAGGAATGCCGCCGCGCCGTGCAGCGTCATCGTCGCCGGCACGCTCTCGACCTTGGTCGTCATCACCTCGCGCACCCTGGTCAGCGCGAAGGGATCGACGCGGTATTCGCGAACGAGGTGGTGTCCGCGCCGCGCCACCTTTTCGGTCAGGATCGATCGCTTCATCAACAGCACGGTGACGGCATGGGCGGTGGCGCAGGCTGCGATCAGCGGCACAAGCATGTGGGTGTTGCCGGTGAGTTCGACCGCGAAGAAGGTCGCGGTCAGCGGCGCGCGCATGGTGCCGCCCATGGTCGCGGCCATCGCCAGCAGCGGCCAGAAGCCGGGCGTCGCCTCGGGCAGGATACCGGCAAGCACCGCGCCCATCGCGCCGCCCATGATCAAGAGCGGCGCCAGCACGCCGCCCGACGTTCCCGAACCCAGCGCCACCGACCAGACAATGGCCTTGACCACCAAAAGCGTCAGCGCTGCCGCCGCCAGCACATGGCCATCCAACATGTTGGCGATGTTGTCGTAGCCGACACCGAGCGCCTGCGGCTCGATCAGTCCACCGATACCGACCACCAGGCCGCCGATCATCGGCCACCACATCCAGTGTATCGGCAGCTTCTGGAAGGCGTCCTCGCAGGCATAGACCATTTGGGTCAGCAAGCCGGAGAGCAGGCCGGCGGCAATCCCGACCAGCACCCAGCCACCCAATCCGGCGATCGACGCTTCCATGCTGCCCGAGAACGGGAAGATCGGTCCGGGCAGGTGCAGCAAGGTGCGTTCGACCTCGGCGACGATGGCGGCAACGGCGACCGGGATGAAGCTGCGCGGCGTCCATTCGAACAGCAGCAGCTCGACGGCGAGCATGATTGCCGCGATCGGCGTGCCGAACACGGTCGTCATGCCGGCCGCCGCGCCCGCCACCAGCAGCGTCTTGCGTTCATTGTCGCTGACCGGCAGCATCTGTGCGATCAGCGAGCCGATCGCCCCGCCGGTCATGATGATCGGCCCCTCGGCGCCGAACGGTCCGCCGGAGCCGATCGAGATCGCCGACGACAATGGCTTCAATACCGCCACTTTGGCGTCGAGCCGCGAGCGGCCGAGCAGGATTGCTTCGATGGCTTCCGGAATGCCGTGGCCGCGGATCTTTTCGCTGCCGAAGCGCGCCATCAGCCCGATGACCAGCGCGCCGATCACTGGAACCAGCACGGCGGCATAGCCGAGCGGCGTGTCCTCGAGCCTGAGCTCGGCCAGTGTGAACTGGCCGAAATAGGCGATGTTGGTGGCGAGCCTTATCAGCTTCAACAGCGCGATGCCGGCAAACAGCCCGGCGGTCGCGACAACGACTGCGATGGCGGCGATGATGAGCACCCGCGGATCGGTGGTGAAGTCGCGGAGATGGCCGTTTCCGGCATGAGCGGATTTCATTGGGGAGCCTGAGCTTTCTGGCGGCGCGGTACCGTCCGGTTGTCGGCCGGCTACATATCGTAACACGATACAATTCTTCAAGGCCGTTTTTGGTGGTTGCTCCGCGTCATTTTGGTCATGGATGCGCCAGGCTTTCATAAGAGTTGAGCTTTGGCCGGAAAGGGCGATAAGTCGTGGCATGACGCATCCGAAGAAACCACGTCCCGCCATCAGCCAGGCCGACTATCAGCGGCTTTCGGAGTTTCGCTACCTGATCCGCCGCTTCCTCGAATTCAGCCAGTTGCAGGCGAATGAGGCGGGCTTGACCCCGCGCCAGCACCAGGCGCTGCTGGCAATCAAGGGCTATCCCGGCGGCGGGCCGGTGGCAGTGGGCGATCTGGCGGAGCGATTGCGCATCCGCCACCACAGCGCCGTCGAACTGGTGAATCGGCTGAGCGAGGCCGGCTTGGTCGCGCGGGATCAAGACAAGGCCGACCACCGCCGCGTCCTGCTGCAACTCACCCCGCTCGCCGACGACCGTCTCGCCGAATTGTCGGCCGCCCATCTCGACGAGCTTGCCCGCATCGAGCCTATGCTCAAGCGCCTGCTTTCGCGGCAGGAGCCGGTTTGAGCGCTACATCCAGCGCTGTCCTTCGCGACGTCTTGGGTGTTTTGTTCGCCCGCGATTCCGGGCGGAACCGCTATGCAGTTTTCCTGGAATAATGGGTTTCAACCGCCGTCCAGCGACTTCAGGAGGTTGTCGATCGTGAACGGATTGGACTTGGGCTTCGGCGGCTCTGGAACGGAACCGTCGTTGACGCCGGGAAGCGACCGGTCGACTTTTGGCGCCTGCTCAGCCGCCCTGCGTTCAGCTTCCAGCCTCGCCTGCTCGGCACGCTTGCGATCCGCCTCGGCCTGGGCTTTCGCGGCTGCGGCCTGTTGTTCGGCCTTTGCCTTGGCGTCGGCATCCGCCGCTGCTTGCGCATCAGCCTCCGCCTTGGCACGCGCCTCGGCCTCGGCCTGAGCCTTGGCATCGGCTTCCGCTTTTGCCCTTGCCTCTTCTTCCGCTTTGGCTTGCGCCTCGGCTTCTGCCTTCGCTTGCGCTTCCGCTTCGGCTTTCGCCCTGGCTTCAGCCTGGGCTTTCTGTCGCGCCTCTTCCTCTTGCCGGCGCAGTTCCTCGGCCGCCCGGTCGCGCTCCGTCTGCAGCGCAGCGTAGTAGCGCACCTCGCGCCGCAGCCTCTGCTTCTCGAGCAGCGCCGCCTGCATCGCCTCGACGCGCTGCTGCTCCTTCTCCAGCGCGCGCTGGGTCAGGAACTGCGCCAGCGGCGCGCTGTCGAACTGGAGCGACGTCGCCCCGATCTGGCCTGCAAGGCTGAAGTTCACAGCCGGTTCGGAGCCGACAAGCGCCTCGTCGCCCGGTCGATAGGTGATCGCTCCCTTGGCGGCCAGCGTGCTCGCATCGAGGTCGGCGGTAACGTCCGCCGAGAGCGTCGCCGCCGGATTGTCGAGGCTGATCGGCGGCGCCCGCAGCGTGCCATTGGCAACGGTGAAGGGGATATCGGTGTTGCCGGCCGCGAAACTTCCCTGTCCGGCGATCTCAGGCGCGAAGCCGGCGGTCTTGGCGGCATCGATGTCGCGTCCGATTGCATCGGCCTTGGCGATGACGGGGGCAAAAGCATCGGGATTGATGCCGGCGATGGTCAGTCCCTTCAGCGCCGCCGTGCCGGACCCTGACAGGGCGGCGATCATCGCATCGACAGACTTGCCGCTGGTCGACAGCGCGGCCGAAATGTCGCCGCTGCCGCTGATTCCGGCGCCAGGCAGCACTGCGGCAAGATCACTGCCCGCCAGCTTCAACTGACCCGATAACAGGCCGGTGCCCTCCGTGTTCTTGAGCTCGAACAGGCCGGTCAGCGTGCCCTCATAGAGCTTGGCTTTGAGGTCCGAGACACGGATGCCTTCCCGGTCGAGCTTCAGCGACAGCGTCGCGTCATGCGCGGTCGCGAACGGTCCGGCGGCAAGGGCCGCCGTGTTGAGGTCGAGATCGGCGCTGAACGGCAGGGTCGATTTCCGGCTGAACGGCGTCGTCGGCCAGCCACCGTCCTTCCCGGCGAGGAAGGAC
>NZ_RZST01000296.1:0-7380 GCF_003997575.1 Mesorhizobium sp. M1A.F.Ca.IN.022.07.1.1 | reverse complement strand
CCGGAATGGCGCTCATGTAAGAGCCTGCGGCAGACCATCGCGGCGACGTTTCGCTGTTCCGTGGTCTGGCAATCGCCGCTATAGCAAAGTTTTGTTGCCTTCCTGCGCCGGTGAAGCGCAAGATAATGTTGGCGCGACCCGGCTGGCAGGGAAGCGTGTGTTGGACCAGGAACCGAAACAGAGTGCTTTTTCGACGCCGAGAGCCTGATGGCCTCCTGGAGCGGGTGCGTACTTACCTATGGCCGCGCCGCTCGTTCTCGCGCTCCGTTCAGTATTTCTCCAAGCGCATTCTGCGGCTGAAAGCGACGCCCCATTCGGTGGCCGCCGGAGTCGCGGCAGGCGTTTTCGCCTCCTTCTTCCCGCTGGGCTTCCACTTCATCATCGCCGCCGTGCTCTGCTGGGTGATCGCCGGCAATCTGGTGGCGGCAGCCCTCGGTGCGGTGTTCTTCGGCAATCCGCTGTCCTTCCCGCTGCTCTGGGGCGCGTCCTGGGAGACTGGCAAGCTCATCCTGCATGAACATCTGCCCAGGCATGGGCCGCCGGAGCATCTCGGGGAAATGATGCACACGCTTTCCTTCGCCAAGCTGTGGCACCCGATCCTGGAGCCGATGCTTCTCGGCGCGGTGCCCCTCGGCTTGGTCTTCGGGCTCGTCTTCTATGGTGTCACGCGGTGGGGCATGACCGCTTTTCGCGCGCAACGGCAGCGGCGAATGACCGAGCGAGCCAGGAAGGCCCGGCAGGGCGGACGGGAAGTTCCCGCGGAATGATCATCGGCATCGGCAGTGACCTGATCGACATCAGACGTATCGAGAAGTCCCTGGAACGGCACGGCCAGCGCTTTATCCAGCGTATCTACACCGAGGTCGAGCAGGCCAAGTCGGAGAAGCGCGCGGCCCGTGCCGCTTCCTACGCCAAGCGCTTCGCCGCCAAGGAGGCCTGCGCCAAGGCGCTTGGCACCGGCATGGCCGAGGGCGTCTTCTGGCGCGACATGGGCGTGGTCAACCTGCCCAGCGGAGCGCCCACCATGGCGCTCACCGGCGGCGCTGCCGCCAGGCTGGAAAAAATCCTGCCCAAGGGCCACCATGCGCTGATCCACCTCACTATCACCGACGATTTTCCACTTGCTCAAGCCTTTGTGATCATCGAGGCAGTGCCCGCCGAACAAGCGCCACATTGATTCCATCTGACCACGGGCGGCATGACGTTGCCCAGCGCGCGCCGAGACTCTATACCAACCAACGCACAATCGAGGACGACATGAGCGTGGCTGAAAAATCGCAGAAGAAATCCGGCGGGCTTGGGGAAACCTTTTCCGTCATCATCCAGGCTCTGCTGCTCGCGCTTGTCATCCGCACGCTGCTGTTCCAGCCCTTCTCCATCCCCTCCGGCTCGATGCGGCCGACGCTGCTCGAAGGCGACTATCTGTTCGTCACCAAATGGGCCTATGGCTATTCGCGCTACTCGCTGCCCTTCGGCCCCAACATTTTCTCCGGCCGCATCTGGGGCTCTGAGCCCAAGCGCGGCGACGTGGTCGTGTTCAAGTTCCCGCCGGATCCGTCCGTCGACTACATCAAGCGCGTCGTCGGCCTGCCCGGCGACAAGATCCAGGTCAAGGACGGCCAGCTCTTCATCAACGGCACCGCGGTGCCGCGCGAAAAGGTCGGCCAGATCGACAACCCCGACATCACCGAGGTCGACCGTCCCGTCGACGTCTATCGCGAGACGCTGCCCAACGGCGTCACTTATGACACGCTCGATCTGACGCCCAATTCGATCGGCGATAACACGCGCGAGTTCGATGTGCCGCCCGGCCACTATTTCATGATGGGCGACAATCGCGACAATTCCTCCGACAGCCGCTTCACCGTCGGTTTCGTGCCGGCCGAGAACCTCGTCGGCCGCGCCAACGTCATCTTCTTCTCGATCGCCGATGGCGCAAGCCCGTTGGAAATCTGGAAGTGGCCGTCGCTGATGCGTGCCGGCCGCCTGTTCCATCTCGTCCACTAAGGTTATGGCGGCGACCAAGCGTTTGACCGCCGATGCCCTTGCCGAAGCGCTTGTCGAGCGCACCGGCCACGCCTTCGCCGACCGCCAGCGTCTGCAGCGCGCGCTGACCCATGCCAGCGCGCGTTCGACGCATGCCGGCGTCGACTACGAACGCTTCGAATTTTTGGGCGACCGCGTTCTCGGCCTGGTCGTGGCCGACATGCTGCTCGCTGCCTTTCCGGATGCCGCCGAGGGCGAGCTGTCGCTCCGCCTCAACGCGCTGGTCAATGCCGAGGCGCTCTCCGAGATCGCCGAGGAGATCGGCCTGCCGGAGCTGATCCGCGCCGGCTCCGACGTGCGCAATCTCGAAGGCCGCAAGCGAACCAATCTGCGTGCCGACGCGCTGGAGTCGCTGATCGCTGTGCTTTATCTGGATGGTGGCCTTGAGACCGCCCGCGCGTTTATCCATCGCTACTGGCAGCCGCGCTCGCAGGCGATCGGTGCTGCCCGCCGCGACGCCAAGACCGAGCTGCAGGAGTGGGCGCACCAGGCGGCGTCGGGCGCGGTGCCGGCCTACCGGGTGGATGCTCGCGAGGGGCCCGACCACGACCCGCTGTTCACCGTCAGCGTCAAGGTCGGCTCTTTCGCGCCGGCGATCGGCAGCGGCCGTTCCAAGCGCGAAGCGGAGCAGGCGGCGGCGGCCGCGTTGCTGCTGCGCGAAGGCGTATGGAGCGCTGCATGACCGTCACCGAAACCTTCGAAACGCCTGCCACGCGCTCCGGCTTCGTCGCGCTGATCGGCGCGCCCAATGCCGGCAAGTCGACGCTGGTCAACCAGCTGGTCGGCGCGAAAGTGTCGATCGTCACCCACAAGGTGCAGACCACCCGAGCCATCGTGCGCGGCATCGCCACGCATCACAACGCGCAGATCGTCTTCGTCGACACGCCCGGCATCTTCAAGCCGCGGCGGCGGCTGGACACGGCCATGGTCACCACCGCCTGGGGCGGCGCCAAGGATGCCGATGTCGTGGTGCTGCTGATCGATGCCGAACGCGGCATCAAAGGCGATGCCGACGCCATCCTCGACCGGCTGAAGGACGTCAAGCAGCCGATGCTGCTCGTCCTCAACAAGGTCGACCGGGTCAAGCCGGAGACGCTGCTTGCTTTGGCCGCGACAGCGAACGAAAGAGTGCCGTTCCAGCGCACCTTCATGGTCTCGGCGCTCACCGGCTCCGGCTGCAAGGGCCTGCTCGATTATCTTGCCGAGACCCTTCCAGCCGGTCCCTGGTACTATCCGGAAGACCAGATCTCCGATCTGCCGATGCGCCAGCTCGCGGCCGAGATCACGCGCGAAAAGCTTTATCTGAGGCTCCATAAGGAGCTTCCCTATTCCTCGCATATCGAGACCGAGAAGTGGGAGGAGAAGAAGGACGGCTCGGTGCGCATCGAGCAGGTCATCTATGTCGAGCGCGAGAGCCAGAAGAAGATCGTGCTTGGCCACAAGGGCGAGACGATCCGCGCCATCGGCCAGGCCGCGCGCGCCGAGATCGCCGAGATCCTCGAGCAGAAGGTGCATCTTTTCCTGTTCGTCAAGGTGCGCGAGAACTGGGGCGACGACCCGGAGCGCTATCGCGAGATGGGATTGGAGTTTCCCAACTGATGAATGTCGACCAAAGGCGACGCGGTTTTGGGATAGCGACATGCACAGCCCGAAGATGGATATCGACACCGCTCTCGTGCGCCGGCTCGTCGACGCGCAGTTTCCCGAATGGCGGCATCTGCCTGTGAAGCCGGTCGCGTTCGGCGGCTGGGACAACCGCACCTTCCATCTCGGCGACACGATGGCCGTCAGGCTGCCAAGTGCTGCTCCCTATGCGCTGCAGGTCGAGAAGGAGCATCGCTGGCTGCCCAAGCTCGCGCCGCTTCTGCCGCTGCCGATTCCCGAGCCGCTCGCCATGGGCGAGCCGGCGGCGGGCTATCCCTGGCACTGGTCCGTCTACCGCTGGATCGAAGGCGAGACGGCGAAAACCGGTCACATCGCCGACCTTCGCGCGTTCGCGGTCTCGCTGGCTGAGTTCCTCGTCGCCCTGAAACGGATCGATCCGACCGCGGGGCCGGCACCTGGCCAGCACAATTTTTATCGCGGCGGCCCGCTGGCCGTCTATGACGACGAGGCGAGACAGGCCATCGCTGCGCTTGAAGGCCGGATCGATACGCAAGCCGCCACTGCCGTCTGGAAGGCGGCGCTTGCTGCCGGCTGGCACGGCTCGCCCGTCTGGTTCCACGGCGATGTCGCCTCAGGCAATCTGCTGGTCGAGGACGGCCGTCTGAGCGCTGTCATCGACTTCGGCACGTCGGGCGTCGGCGATCCCTCCTGCGATCTGGCGATTGCCTGGACGCTGTTCGAGGGCGAGAGCCGCGAGGCATTCCGCGCGCGCATCGCCGTCGATGACGCGACCTGGGCGCGCGGACGCGGCTGGACGCTGTGGAAGGCGCTCATCACCGTTGCCGGTCACGACGCCAACCAGGCCGAGGTCGGGAGGCAGCGCCGGGTGATCGACGAAGTGCTCGCCGATCATCGCAAATGGGGATGACGGCGCCGAGCAGGCGCCCTCACCGGTCGAGTATCCATGCAGTGGCAAGTCGCTTCGCAGGCCGCCGTACAAAGCTTTCCGTGCCGTAATAGGCAACGATCGCGACCGCGATGACCGCCCAGATCGCGACGCCGAGCCATTGCTGCTGGATATAGTCGCCGTCGACGAACACCTTGGCGAGGAAGCGTACGCTGTTCTGGTGTGAGACATGCATCAGGATGGCCAGCAATACGCTGCCCGTGTTCTGGTAAAGCCAGGTGAAGACGATCCCGACCAGCACGACGTTGATCGTGCTGTAGAGGCTGAGATCGCCGAGCAGGCCGAGCGGCAAGTGCCAGATTGCCCATATCACGCTGAGGATCAGGCTGCCGGCGAGCGCGGGGCGACGGCCAAGAAAATGCGGGGTCGCAAAGCCGCGCCAGCCGGGCTCCTCGCCCAGCGGACCGCTGAATACGGCATAGAGCGCGATCATGGGCGCCACCTCGGAGAAGGCCGGAATGTTCCCCCACGACGGCTCCGCCGAACCGAGGAACGGATTGATCACGATCGAGGCGAGCTGCGTCCCGAACGGCAGGCCGACCGCCACCAGATACCAGATCGGGCGAACGCGCCATTTCACCATCGAGGCGAGGATGGTCTTCACCGCACCCCAGCCGCCGGCGAGTGCCGCGACGGTGAAGCCCGAGATTGCCGGTCCGAAGGTGAACCAGGGAATGCTCTCGCCATGCGACAGATAGAAGGGAATGAACGCCAGCCATGTCAGGCCGAGCGCCAGCGAAAAGAAGATGGTCAACTGGTGCCCGCGCACCTCGCCCAGGAAGGAGCTCATAACGGTCCTCTCATCGGGCCATTGTTGCGAGTGGTCGCCTGCCCGAGAGGTCGACGCTTCGGGAAAAAGCCAGCCGAGCCGCTCGGCGGTCTGCGCCGGTTCACCCGGTCAACGTGCCGGTATTTGGCGCCGGCGCGGCCGAAAAATCCCGAACGGTTTCTGAGAATTTTCCGATATTGCCGCCGCGGCGGCAGCGGCGGATGTTGCCTGCCATCACTGTCAGGACAGATTTTGGGTTACGGACGGCAATCTTGATTTCGCCGCCCAACAGGTGAAAAGCTCGACGTATGGAATGGCGCGACGAGGGAATCATTCTCGGCACCCGCAGGCATGGCGAAACCAGCGCCATCCTCGAGGTGATGACGCGCGCCCATGGCCGGCATCTCGGCCTGGTGCGGGGCGGCCGCTCGCGCAAGCAGCAGCCGGTGCTGCAGCCCGGCAATCGAGTCGACCTTTTGTGGCGGGCACGTCTCGACGAGCATCTCGGCATCTTCCAGGCCGAGGCGATCGAGATGAACGCCGCCCGGCTGATGGACAGCGCAGTCGCCGTCTACGGCCTGCAGACCATGGCCGCGCATCTCAGGCTTCTGCCCGAACGCGATGCCCATGGCGGCCTTTACGAGGCTCTTGCGGTGATGATCTCCCATCTGGGCGATGCCGATGCCGCGGGCGAGCTGGTGGCGCGCTTCGAATTGCTGATCCTGGATGAGCTCGGCTTCGGCCTCGACCTCAGCCAGTGCGCGGCGACCGGATCGCGGCAGGATCTCGCCTATGTGTCGCCGAAATCCGGGCGCGCCGTCTCGCGCGCCGCGGGCGCGGCATGGCACGACAAGATGCTGGCGCTGCCCGCCTTCCTGCAGCGCGGCTCCGGCGTTCGCGCCGATGCCGCGGCGCTGGAGGACGCCTTCCGGCTGACCGGCTTCTTCTTCACTCGCCACGTCTATGAGCCGCGCGGCATCGAGCCGCCCGACGCCCGCGCCGGCTTCCTCGCGGCTCTGCGCCGGCATCAGGCGGCGGTGAAGGAGATTGCCGGCGAATGAGGCGAGGATCTAATCGGCTCGCCGTCGTTCCAGAAAATCGTCGAGGATGGGACGCTGGCCTTTCAGGATCTTGAGACCGGCGTCTGGGAGTGAGAACCAGCCGGCTTTGTCCACTTCGGGAAATTCCTTCATGGCTCCCGACCTTGGCGGCCATTCCATGGTGAACATGTTGCTCCTGACGGCATTCACATCGATGTCCGCTTCGACGCTCCAGGCGATCACGATTTTACCGCCCGGCTGCTTGTAGCTGCCGACTGGCTGGAAATCGCCGTCGATCGCGACGCCTAGCTCCTCCTCGGCCTCACGCCGAGCGGCCACGAGATCGTCCTCGCCATCGTCGATCAGCCCCTTCGGGATCGACCAGGCCCCTTCATCTTTCCTTGCCCAGAACGGTCCGCCGGGATGGACCAGCAGGAACTCGAGCACACCGGCGGTTTGCCTGAAGATCAGCAGGCCCGCGCTTCGTTGCGGCATCGGTCATCCTCTTGGTAATTCCCGCTAGCGTTCGAGGATAGCACGAGTGGTCCGCGGCGAGCGGCCGGCAATTTGCGGCCCGAGCCTCAGCCGCTTCGACGTATCGCCGTTGGATAAAGCCTGCGGTCGCTGGCAATCGGCGCCGAAACATGCTCGATCTTTGCAAGGCCGGCAGGGCGCTGATTGGGTAGCCGTCTCATCGCCGCATTTGTCGGCCACGACTGGCACGGTTTTGAGGGGAAACCGCCATGTTTTTCGGCCTGATCGCCATTGCCGCCGTCATCGCTCTATTCGTCATCATTTCACGCCAGCAGACGCGCATCGGCCTGATCGAGCGCGAGCTTGGCGCGCTGCGCAGCCTGGTGCTTTCGGGTGTCCCGCAGCCCGCGCCCCGAACTGGCGAGGCCGCGGAAGCTGCTGCAGGCGAAGGTCCCGCCGTGATTGCCGCAGCGGTCACG
>NZ_RZST01000295.1:0-7401 GCF_003997575.1 Mesorhizobium sp. M1A.F.Ca.IN.022.07.1.1 | reverse complement strand
GGCGGTGGGCGATGTCTATGTGACCGCAACCTTCATGATGGTTCTGTCGGCGACGCTGATCGTCGGCAACATCATCGCCGACATGCTGCTGGTCCTGCTCGACCCCCGCGTGCGCCAGTTCGGGGAACACTAGATGCTGGCCCGCGATCCCTCACCCCCGCCACCCACCGAAGGAGCCGCGATTCCGGCCGCGCATGGCAACGAGAGCTACATCGCGCTTGTCTGGCGCCGGCTGAAGCGCTCCTGGACCGGCATGGCCGGGCTATGCCTGGTCGTGCTGCTGCTTCTCATGACCCTTTTCGCGGAATTCCTCGCGCCTCTCGACCCGAAAGCGACCGATATCGCCTTCGCGCCGCCGCAGATGGCTAGCTTTCACGACAAGGACGGCAACTTCGGCGCGCGGCCAAGAATTTACGCGCTGGCCGAATCGACCGACCTCGACCCCGTGACCTTCCAGCCGATCGTCGGCCCCGATTACGATCATCCACGACTGCTCGGCTTCTTCGTCGAGGGCGCGCCCTACAAACTCTTCGGCCTCATCCCGGCGAACCGGCATTTCTTCGGCTCGATGGACGGCCAGCCGGTGCATTTCCTCGGCACCGACAAGTTCGGCCGTGATGTGCTGTCGCGCGCCATCCTTGGTTCGCGCGTCTCACTGATGATCGCGCTGACGGTGGTCTTCATCATCACCCTGATCGGAACCAGTGTCGGCATGGTGTCCGGCTATTTCGGCGGCCGGTTCGATGTCTGGATGCAGCGCTTCGTCGAACTGGTGCTCGCCTTCCCGCAACTGCCGCTTTACCTGGCGCTGACGACGCTGATCCCGGTCACCGCGCCGACCAATGTCTTTCTCGCCTTCGTCATCATCGTCATGTCGGCGCTTGGCTGGGCGCAGATGTCGCGCGAGGTACGCGGCAAGACGCTGGCGCTGGCGCGCATCGACTATGTGCGCGCGGCCATGGCGGTGGGCGCCACCGATCGGCGGATCATCATCCAGCACATCTTTCCCAATGTGATGAGCCACGTGATCGTCGCCGTGACGCTGGCGATCCCAACGGTGGTGCTTCTGGAATCCTTCCTCGGCTTCCTCGGCTTCGCGGTGAAGCCACCGCTGATCTCCTGGGGGCTGATGCTGCAGGACACCGCGACCTATTCGGTCATCGGCACCTATCCCTGGATCCTGTCGCCGGTCGGCTTCGTGCTGGTCACCGTCTTTGCCTTCAACGCGCTGGGCGACGGCCTGCGCGATGCCGTCGATCCCTATTGAGGTGGCAGGAATGACGACGATCGCGCTCGCCCAATCCTTCGCACCCGCCGTCCGGCTCGACCATGACGGACGCCACGACCAGCCGGTCATCGACGCCCGCAACATCGAAGTCGCCTTCAAGGTCGAGCACGGCATCGTCGAGGCGGTTAAGGACGTCTCGTTCCAGCTCTATCGCGGCGAGACGATCGCGATCGTCGGCGAATCCGGTTCCGGCAAATCGGTGACCGCGCGCACCGTCATGGGGCTCTTGTCGCGGCGGGCAACGGTATCGCCGAGGTCAAGCGTCGACTATCTCGGACAGAACATCCTGAAATTCGCCGAGAGCGCCCGGCGCAAGCTGCGCGGCAACCGCATCTCGATGATCTTCCAGGAGCCAATGAGCTCGCTCAACCCGATCTATTCGGTCGGCAGCCAGATCGTCGAAGCGATCAGGGTGCACCGCAAGGTGAGCCGCAAAGAGGCCTGGGCGCGAGCGCTCGAGCTTTTGCGGCATGTCCAGATTCCCGAACCCGAAGCACGCCTCAAGCAGTATCCGCACCAGCTCTCCGGTGGCCAGCGGCAGCGCGTCATGATCGCCATGGCCTTGGCCAACGAGCCCGATGTGCTGATCGCCGACGAGCCGACCACCGCGCTCGACGTCACCGTCCAGGCGCAGATCCTCAACCTGATCCGCAATCTGCAGAAAGAAATGCGGATGGCGGTGGTTCTGATCACGCACGATCTTGCCGTCGTGCACAAATTCTCCGACTATGTCTATGTCATGCAGCATGGCGAAATGCGCGAGCATAACGTCACCGAGCGGCTCTTCGCCGATCCGCAGCATCCCTACACAAAGCGGCTGCTCGCATCCGAACCACACGGCCGGCCGAAGCCGCTGCCCGAAAAGTCCAGCACGATCCTCGAGGCGAACGGCGTGCGCGTCTGTTTCACGCTGCGGCACGGTACGTTCCTGAAGCCGGACTGGCGCGAGTTGGTTGCGGTCGACGATCTCGACCTCAAACTTTGCCGTCACGAGACGCTGGGCCTGGTCGGCGAATCCGGTTCCGGCAAGACCACTTTCGGCCAGGCGCTGCTTCGGCTGCTCGACGCCAGGCGCGGCGAGATCCGTTTCGACGGCCAGCCGATCCAGGATCTCACGCGCGCCGAGATGCGGCCGCTGCGCTCGCGCATGCAGATCGTCTTCCAGGATCCGTTCTCCTCGCTCAACCCGCGCATGACGATCGGCCAGATCATCGAGGAAGGCCTGGTCGTGAACAGGATCGGGGCCACACGGCGCGAGCGGATCGAGCGGGTGCGTGAGGCGCTGGTCAGCGCCGGCATGCCCGGCGATATCCTGTCGCGGTTTCCGCACGAATTTTCGGGCGGCCAGCGGCAGCGCATCGCGATCGCGCGGGCCATCGCACTGGAGCCGGAATTCATCCTGCTCGACGAGCCGACATCGGCGCTCGACCTTTCCGTCCAGGCGCAGATCATCGACCTGCTGCGCAAGCTGCAGGACGAGCGCGGCTTGAGCTATCTCTTCATCTCGCACGACCTCAAGGTGGTGCGGGCGCTCTGCCACCGCGTGATCGTCATGCAGCACGGCAAGATCGTCGAACAGGGGCCCGTAGACGAGGTCCTCACCAGTCCCAAGACCGCCTACACCGAACGGCTCGTCCGGGCCGCTTTCGACGTGGCGTGACCATATTCCGGAGGCTCACAGTGGCAAGAAATCCCAGGATCACCTTCATCGGCGCCGGCTCGACGGTGTTCATGAAGAACATTGTCGGCGACGTGCTGCAGCGCCCGGCGCTGTCGGGCGCGACGATCGCTTTGATGGACATCAACCCGCAGCGGCTGGAAGAGAGCGCCATCGTCGTCAACAAGCTGATCGCGACCCTCGGCGTGAAGGCGAAGGCCGAGACCTATTCCGACCAACGCAAGGCGCTGTCCGGTGCCGATTTCGTCGTCGTCGCCTTCCAGATCGGCGGTTACGAGCCCTGCACCGTCACCGACTTCGAGGTGCCCAAGAGATATGGCCTGCGCCAGACGATCGCCGACACGCTGGGCGTCGGCGGCATCATGCGGGGCCTGAGGACGGTGCCGCATCTGTGGAGGATCTGCGAGGACATGCTCGCCGTCTGCCCCGACGCGATCATGCTGCAATACGTCAACCCAATGGCGATCAACACCTGGGCGATCGCCGCGAAATTCCCCCAGATCAAACAGGTTGGGCTCTGCCATTCGGTGCAGGGCACGGCGATGGAGCTGGCGCACGACCTCGACCTTCCCTATGAGGAGATCCGCTACCGCGCAGCTGGCATCAACCACATGGCGTTTTACCTCAAGTTCGAGCATCGCCAGCCGGACGGCTCCTACCGCGACCTCTATCCCGACCTTGTCCGCGCCTATCGCGAAGGCCGCGCGCCGAAGCCCGGCTGGAACCCGCGCTGCCCCAACAATGTGCGCTACGAGATGCTGACCCGGCTCGGCTATTTCGTCACCGAAAGCTCGGAGCATTTCGCCGAATACACGCCCTATTTCATCAAGGAAGGTCGCCCCGACCTGATCGAGAAATACGGCATCCCGCTTGACGAATATCCGAAGCGGTGCATCGAGCAGATCGAACGCTGGAAGGGTCAGGCGGAGGCCTACCGCTCGGCCGACCGGATCGAGGTCGAGCAGTCAAAGGAATATGCCTCCTCGATCATGAACTCGGTGTGGACCGGCGAGCCGTCGGTCATCTACGGCAATATCCGCAACAATGGCTGCATCACCTCGCTGCCTTTAGACTGCGCGGCGGAAGTGCCGTGCCTGGTCGATGCTTCCGGCATCCAGCCGACCTATATCGGCGAGCTGCCGCCGCAGCTGACGGCGCTGATCCGCACCAACATCAATGTTCAGGAATTGACGGTGCGGGCGCTGATGAGCGAGAGCCGCGAGCACATCTACCACGCGGCGATGATGGACCCGCACACGGCGGCCGAGCTCGATCTCGATCAGATCTGGTCGCTGGTCGACGACCTGCTTGCAGCGCATGGGGACTGGTTGCCGGCCTGGGCGCGACCAGGCAAGAGCAAGGCTGCCTGATTAGAGCAATTTCAGGAAAAGTGAGAAGCGGTTTTCCGTCCGAAATTGCGTCAAAACAAATAGACGGGAGATTTCGCCGTTTCCGTGAAACGGTGAAATGCCCTATTTGCCGGTCTGCTCGCGCTCGACGGCGCGCCAGCCGATGTCGCGGCGGAAGAAACCCTGCGGCCAGTCGATATGATCGGTCGCCCCGTAGGCCTTTTTTTGTGCCTCCCCGACGGTTGCGCCGGTTGCGGTGACGTTGAGCACGCGGCCGCCATTGGCGACGAGCGCGCCGCCATTGATGGCGGTGCCCGCGTGGAAGATTTCGGCGCCGTCGCTGGCGGCCTCGTCGAGACCGCGGATGACCGAGCCCTTTTCCGGCGTGCCGGGATAGCCCCTCGCCGCCATCACCACGGTCAGGGCCGCGTCGTCGCTCCAGCGGACCGACATGTGCGCGAGCTGGCCGTCGACAGCGGCGTTGAGCAGGACGAGCAGGTCGTCCTTCAGCCGCATCATCAGCACCTGGCATTCGGGATCGCCGAAGCGGGTGTTGTACTCGATCAGCTTGGGGCCTTGGTCGGTGATCATCAAACCGGCGAAGAGGATGCCGGCGAAAGGCGCGCCGAGATTGGCCATGCCGCGCATCGTCGGCTCGATGATCTCGCGCATGGTGCGCTCGGTCATCTCGGGCGTCATCACCGGCGCCGGCGAATAGGCGCCCATGCCGCCGGTGTTCGGACCGGTATCGCCGTCGCCGACGCGCTTATGGTCCTGCGCGGTACCGAAGGGCAGCGCGGTGGCGCCGTCGCAGAGGCAGAAGAAGCTCGCCTCCTCGCCGGTCAGATATTCCTCGACGACGACCTCGGCGCCGGCGGAGCCAAAAGCGCCGTCGAAACAGGCGTCGAGCGCGGCAAGCGCCTCCTCCAGCTTCATGGCGATGGTGACGCCCTTGCCGGCGGCAAGGCCGTCAGCCTTGATGACGATCGGCGCGCCCATCTTTTCGACATAGGCCTTGGCCGCGGCGAGATCGCCGAAGCGGCCATAGGCTGCGGTCGGGATGTTGAACTTGGCGCAAAGATCCTTGGTAAAGCCCTTCGAGCCTTCGAGCCGCGCCGCCGCCTTGGAGGGGCCGAAGACGCGGATGCCCCAGGCGCGCAAATCATCGGCAATGCCAGCCACCAGCGGCCCTTCCGGACCGACCACGACGAGGTCGATCTTCTTCTCCTGGCAGAAGGCGGCCATAGTGGAGTGGTCGGCGATGTCCAGCTTGACCAGTTCGGCGAAACGGCCGATGCCGGGATTGCCGGGCGAAGCATAGAGCTTCGTCAGCAGCGGCGACGCGGCGATCTTCCAGGCAAGCGCATGTTCGCGGCCGCCGGAGCCGAGAAGAAGAACGTTCATGGCCACCTCTTGCTGATCGTCTCCCCGAACCCGCTATTGGTCCAAGGGCGACGGGTCAAGGCATCTTGGCGTTTCGGGGGGCGATTGCACACGGGAAGATTGCCCACATCAAGACGCAATGAGGCAATTTGCCGATGGGAAACCGATCCCGCCCGGCCCAATCCAAAGTCGACTCAGCTCCGGAAAACGACAGGGAACCAGTCCTCGCGCAACTTCTGGCCGGGCTTGATGTGCTTCCCATGCAGCGCATTGTTCTCGCCCGCGACGCGCGCCTGCGCCTATCGAAGGCGGCACTCGCCTTCATCGAGACAGCGAAAGCATGGTTCGCCAGTCACGATGTTTTCACTGCCTGAGCGACAACGCGGCTGCTTGACGGCGCCCATCGCTGCTGCCACTCCAGCACGATGGAAACCATCCAGTCGAAAGCAGCCCAGGGCCGCGTCGCGGACGCGCCGAGCGGCCATTGGGTTTACCGGGTGCTGCCGCGCTGGCTGTGGCCCTATGCGCAGCTTGCGCGCTGGGACCGGCCGATCGGCTGGCAGCTGCTCTTGTGGCCCTGCTGGTGGTCGGCGGCTCTTGCGGCCAGCGCCTATCCGCGGCCGACGGATCCGCTGCTGACGCTGTTGCCCGCGCCCTGGTACCTGTTCCTGTTTTTCATCGGCGCCGTCGCCATGCGTGGCGCCGGCTGCACCTACAACGACATCGTCGACGAAGACATCGACAACAAGGTCGAGCGCACCCGCTCGCGGCCGCTGCCGGCCGGCAAGGTGAAGCGCCGCCAGGCCTGGGCGTTTCTGATCATCCAGGCGCTGGTCGGGCTCGCAGTGCTTTTGCAGTTCAACAGCTTCGCCATTCCGCTCGGCATCGCCTCGCTGGCCATTGTCGCGATCTACCCGTTCATGAAGCGCATCACCAATTGGCCGCAATTCGTGCTCGGGCTCGCCTTCTCCTGGGGCGCGCTGATGGGCTGGGCGGTCGAGTTCGGCGATCTCGATGGCCCCGCCATCATGCTCTATATCGGCTCGATCCTGTGGGTGATCGGCTACGACACGATCTACGCGCATCAGGACAAGGAAGACGACGCCATCGTCGGCGTGCGCTCGACGGCACGCCTGTTCGGCGACAACACGAAGACCTGGCTCACCGGGCTCTATGGCGGCACGCTTGCCTGCTTCGCCATCGCCTTTGCCTCGGCTCAAGTGCCGATGCCGGCGCTGGCCGGGCTGATTGCCGCCGGCGCGCATATGGCGCGCCAGATCATCCGGCTCGACATCAACGATCCCGATCAGTGCCTGAAGCTGTTCAAGTCGAACAACCAGGTCGGCTGGCTGATTTTTCTGGGGCTGATCGGCGGGGCGTTTTGGGTGGTGCTGAAGCCGCTGGTGTAGCGCCTCTCCTTCTCCCCTTGTCGTGGGAGGGTGGATCGGCGCGCAGTGCCGAGACGGTTGAGGGTGTTTCAGCGGAGTGAGAGCTCGGCGTTTCCTGGAGAACCCCTCATCCGTCGCCTTCGGCGACACCTTCTCCCACAGGGGGGGAGAAGGGAAGGGTCGCTGCTATTCGCGCGCGATAATCTCCTCACCGCCGACGACGAGACGCAGGCCGAGATTGCCGGTCCTGCGGCGGGCGAGGAAGCGCGGGCGGCGCATGTTGGAGACACGGCCCTGGCGGCGTTCCTGCGGCGG
>NZ_RZST01000294.1:0-7403 GCF_003997575.1 Mesorhizobium sp. M1A.F.Ca.IN.022.07.1.1 | reverse complement strand
CCGCAGCGACGGCCAGTCGACCAGCCGCAGCCGGTTCCAGCCGGAAATGCCGAGCGCCAGGCAGAGTCGCTCGTGGCGCTCGCTCGCCGCATCATAGGCAGGGCGGACGGCGCGAATGGCGAAAGGCATTGCCATCACCGCATTGACCGCGACGACCATGACGGGCGCGATGGCGAACACATCGGTGATGTTGCGCAGAGCCAGGAACCAGCCGGCGCCGATCACGATCGGCGGCACGACCAGCACGAAACCGGCGCCGGTGTCGGCGGCGTGTTCGAGCAGCGACATGGCGCCGCCCGCGCGGCGCCTCAGGGCCAGTGCGCGTCGGGCGGCGATCAGCGACAGCGACAGCATCACGCAAAACAGCGCCGAGAGAAAGGAGAGCCCGGCGCTGGTGAGCGTCGCGCGGCGCACGGCGTCCTCGCCGGCCAGCCGGCCGAGATCCGCCTCCAGCCCGGCGAGCACGGTCGCCGCCATCGGTGCGGCGACGAACAGCAGCGCAAGCACGATGAGGCCGGCATTCAACACGGCCTCGGTGGTGCTGGTCGCAAGATAGCGGCGTGGCGCTACCGGCAGATTCGCATCGCCGACCGTGTTGGCGCCGAGTCGCGTCAGCATGGCGACCACGACGAAGGTCAGCACGATCTGCAGAAACGTTAGTGTCACGGCCCGCGCGGGATCGAAATCGAAGCGCAGCGCCTGGTAGATCGCGACCTCTAGCGTCGTCGCCGCCGGCCCGCCACCCAGCGTCAGTACGATTGTGAAGGAGGTGATGCACAGCATGAAGACCAGCCCGGCGACCCCCGGCAGCACCGTGCGCAGCGCCGGCCATTCGATCAGCCGGAAGGCCGACCGAGCGTCCATACCGAGCTGGCTCGCCAGCCGCCACTGGTCGGCCGGCACGGTGCCGAGCGCCTCGAGGAACAGCCGCGTGGCCAATGGCAGGTTGAAGAAGACATGCGCGACCAGGATGCCGGAAAGGCCGTAAATGCCCGGCCATTCCCCACCGCCGAACGTGCCGAGGATGCCGGCAAAATAACCGGCACGGCCGTAGAGCGCCAACACGCCGAGCGCGGCGACGATGGCCGGCAGCGCCAGCGGCACCGTGAACAACTGCAGGATCAGGCGACGTCCGGGAAAGTTCGTTTGCCTGGACAGGGCGCGGCCGACGAACACTGCCGGCAAGACCGAAAGCAATGTCGACAGCAGCGCCTGCCAAAGCGTGAAGCGGGCGACGCGGAGCAGATAGCTGTCGAAGGCCGCGGCAGCGCTGGACGGACCGCTCGCGCCTTCGAGGATCAGGCCGGCGAAGGCGCCGCCGATGAGCAAAGTGATGGCGACAAGGGCGATGATGCCGGCGGTGATGCGAGGGTCAGGGCGCGGCGTGGATTGCACGCTGCACCACGTTGGCTCGAGCTAGCGAACGCCACGTTCCGTCGCACCCCCCTCTGTCCTGCCGGACATCTCCCACTCTAGGAGGGAGATTGGCAGCTTTGCCGCTCTTCCTACACCGTCGGCGGCTAGCGAAATCACCGATCCCCCTTTGCGGGGGAGATGGCCGGCCGGACAGAGGGGGGTGCTCAAGCGCCATCCTGCGTCCTACTTGCTCATCGCCGCCAGCCATTCATCCACCCAGGCCTTGCGGTTGGCCGCCACCTCGTCCGGGCTGAACAGCAGGGTTTTGGTCGGCTTCACCAGCTTTTCGAAGGCCGGGTTGAGCGGCTTGTCGGTCTTGCCGGCCGGGAACATCCAGTTGGTCTCCGGGATGATGTCCTGGAACTTGGGCCCGGTCATGAAGGCTATGAATTTTTCCGCCAGCGGGTTCTTCGCGCCGGTTTTGGTGATGCCGGCGACCTCGATCTGCAGATATTCGCCCTCCTCGAAGGACGCCGCCTGATAGCGCTCGGTGTTCTCGGCCACCATGTGGTAGGCCGGCGAAGTGGTATAGGAGAGAACCATCGGCGCCTCGCCCTTGGTGAACAGACCATAGGCCTCGCTCCAGCCCGGCGTCACGGTCAGCACCTTCGGCTTCAGCTTGGCCCAGGCTTCCGGCGCCTTGTCGCCATAGACCGACTTGACCCACAGCAGCAGCCCGAGGCCCGGCGTCGAAGTGCGCGGATCCTGGATAATGATCTTGTCGGGGCCGGCGCCCTCGACCAGTTCCTTCAAGCTCTTCGGCGGGGTCTTCAGCTTTTCGGTGTCGTAGACGACGGCGAAATAGCCGTAGTCGAAAGGCACGAAAGTGTCGTCTTTCCAGCCGCCGGGCACATTCAAATCGGCCACCGCGCCATGCGGCGCGAATAGGCCGCTCGCCTTGGCATCCGCGGTCAGGTTGGTATCGAGGCCGAGCACGACATCGGCCTTGGTGCCGGCGCCCTCCAGCTTGACGCGGTTGAGCAGTGCCACGCCGTCGGCAACCGAGACGAATTCGAGATCGCAGCCGCATTCGGCCTCGAATTCCTTCTTCACCGCGGGCCCGGGACCCCAGTCGGCGGTGAAGCTTTCGTAGGTGTAGACGGTAAGCTTGTCTTTCGCCTCGGCAGGCCCGACGCCCACCAAAAGCGAAACAAGGCCGGCTGCAAGAACAAGGTTGGACAATAACGAGCGCATCGGCGCCTCCTTCGTTCGCGTTAAAGGAATTGAGGCGTCGGATGGTCCGAAGCGTCTAATCCCTCCGCCGGTACAAACCGGATCAGGTTCAGCGGGTTGGCTTTCGTTGCCTCTCAGCCGGTTCGCAAAATCAGCGTCCGGCACCCCGTTAGAGCATTTCGAGACATAGGCCGGGCCGATGCGGCGCGCAAGCGGAAGTTTCCGGGGATCATCATCGTTCACCGCGGTAGCGAAGCGCGATTCCGTTTGGACGCGCCCGCTTCCGTTTCGTGGGCCGGGCTGGTAAGGGCGACGGCCATGGGCACATTCACCATCCTGCTTGGCGGCGATCTCGTCCGCACGCCTCGCCTCGATCGCCAGATCGAAGGCTCCCGCATCATCGCCGCCGATGCCGGTATCGGCCATGCCCATATGCTTGGCCTCCTGCCGGAGCTCTGGGTCGGAGATTTCGACTCGGTACCGCCAAACCTGCCGGAGAATCTGGCCGCCGTGCCGCGCAAGATTTTCCCGACCGAGAAGGACATGACCGACGGCGAGCTCGCCATTGCCGAGGCGCTGGCGCGCGGCGCCACCAGCCTGGTGCTGGCCGGCGCCTTCGGCGGCAAGCGCGCCGATCATGCCTTTCTGCATTTGGCTCTGAGCGTGCGGCTGGCCGAGGCGGGCATGACCGTGCTGCTGACCAGCGGCGCGCAGGAAGGCGTGCCGATCCTGCCGGGCAAAGCCGGCTTCGACTACGCCGAGGGCACGCTGTTCTCGGTGCTCGGCTTCTCCGACCTCGCCGGCCTGACGGTCTCAGGCGCCAAATGGCCGCTGGACGGTGTCGAGGTGGCGTTCGGCTCATCGCTTACCATATCAAATGAGATCAAGGGTCGGCTCGAGATCGCGCTCGAGCGTGGCCGGGCGCTGCTGCTCGCCCACCCCTATCCTCTTCCCGAAAGCTGACATGGCACCGCCTCTTCTCAATCTGGATGGCATAAAACTGACTTTTGGCGGCACGCCGCTGCTCGACGGCGCGGCGCTGAGCGCCTCCGCCGGCGAGAAGATCGCGCTTGTCGGCCGCAACGGTTCGGGCAAGTCGACGCTGCTCAAGATCGTCGCGGGGCTGATCGAACCGCAGGACGGCGAAGTATTCCGCCAGCCCTCGGCAACGGTGCGCTACCTGCCGCAAATGCCCGATATGGATGGCTTCGCCAGCGTGCGCGCCTATGTCGAAGCCGGCCTCGGGCCGGCCGACGACCCGCATCGCGCCACTTATCTGATGGAGCATCTCGGCCTGACCGGCGAGGAGCGGCCGAACGACCTTTCCGGCGGCGAGGCGCGCCGCGCAGCACTCGCCCGCGTCATGGCGCCGGAGCCCGATATCCTGCTCCTCGACGAGCCGACCAACCATCTCGACCTGTCGGTCATCGAATGGCTGGAAGAAGAGCTTGCCCGCACCTCCTCGGCCGTGATCCTGATCTCGCACGACCGCCGCTTTCTCGAGCGCGTCTCGCGCGCCACCGTCTGGCTCGACCGCGGCCAGACGCGCCGGCTGGACAAGGGGTTCGCGCACTTTGAGGAATGGCGCGACCAGGTGCTTGAAGAGGAAGAGCGCGAACAGCACAAGCTCGGCCGCCAGATCGTGCGCGAGGAGCATTGGCTGCGCTATGGCGTGACCGCCAGGCGCAAGCGCAACATGCGCCGGCTCGGCGAGCTGCAGGCCATGCGCCAGCGTTTTCGCAGCCATCGCGGCGCCGAGGGTTCGGCGACGATGGTGGCAAGCGACGCCGCTGAATCCGGCAAGCTGGTGATCGAAGCCAAAGGCATCGAGAAGAGTTTTGGCGACCTCACCGTGGTCAAGGGCTTTTCGACCCGTATCCAGCGCGGCGACCGTGTCGGCCTTGTCGGGCCGAACGGCGTCGGCAAGACGACGCTTCTCAAGATGCTGACCGGCGAGCTGCCGCCGGATGCCGGCACCGTGCGGCTCGGCGTCAATCTGGAAATCGCAACGCTCGACCAGAAGCGCGAGGCCGTCGACCCGCAGGAGACGCTGGCGAATTACCTGACCGACGGGCGCGGCGAGAACCTTGTGGTCAATGGCGAGCAGCGCCACGTCGTCTCCTATATGAAGGATTTTCTTTTCAAGCCGGAGCAGGCGCGCACGCCGGTGCGCGAGCTTTCGGGCGGCGAGCGGGCGCGACTGCTGCTGGCCCGGGTGCTGGCGCGGCCGGCGAACCTTTTGGTGCTCGACGAGCCGACCAACGACCTCGACATGGAGACGCTGGAGCTGCTGCAGGAACTGGTCGCCGGCTTTGCCGGAACGGTCGTCCTGGTCAGCCACGATCGCGATTTCCTTGACCGCACAGTCACCAGCGTGATCGCGCCCAACGGCGCCGGACGCTGGATCGAATATGCCGGCGGCTATTCCGACATGCTGGCGCAACGCGGCGGCTCGAAGCTGGAGGAGCGCAAGGCAAGGCCGAAGGCTGAAGCGAACGAAGCGACGGCCAGGGCCGAACAGACCAGCGCTAAAAGCCCGGCCAAGAAGCTCTCCTTCAAGCAGAAATTCGCGCTGGAATCCCTGCCGAAGAAGATCGAGGCGGTGAGCGCGTCCATCTCAAGGCTGGAGAACAGTATCGCCGACCCGTCCTTCTACGAGCGCGATCCCGCATCGTTCCAGAAGACCATCGCCGCGCTCGACAAGGAGCGCACCACGCTGGCCTCACTTGAGGAAGAGTGGCTGGAGTTGGAGATGCTACGCGAGGAGATGGAAGGCTAGCCGCTATCGGCAAGGCTCAGAGGCAGGCCTCGCAGATCGCAGCGATATGGCGTCTGTCGGTGCCGCAGCAGCCGCCAAGCACGGCTATCTGGCCGAAGCGGTCGCGCATGGCGCGGTAGCGCCGGCCGAGGTCGACAGGATCGCCTGGATCGAGTTCGGTCGCCGCATCCAGCTCGGCATGGCTTTTGGCTGAGGCGTTGGCCCGCACGCCGCGAATGCGCCTGATCCAGCGTCCGTCGCCGGCAAGGACGGCGTCGAAATGGCTCGGATGTGCGCAGTTGATCATGAAATATGCGGGAGCGCCGTCCGTTTCGTCGTCAACGGTCTCGATGGCGTCTCTCAAGCTCTCCCCCGAAGGCAGGCGTCCTTCCGTCTCGACGGTAAACGAAATCACCGACGGGAGCCCCACCGCCATCGCGGCACAGGCTATTCCGGCAGCCTCCTGCGCATAGGTCATCGTGATGGCGCTGACCATATCGGCGCTGGCATCGCGGAACGCCTTGACCTGATCGCCGTGATAGGTCTCGGCCTCGGCGGGCGTCATGACTGTGTCAATGCGGTAGCCGTCGCCACGGGGCCCGACCACCCCATTGACCAGCACGGTCATGCCACGCGCAACATAGGGCGCAGCCAGCGCCCGCGCCCATGACACTGCCTGCATGTCTATGCCCGACAATGCGACTTTCGAATAGCCGAGCTTCTCGCCCCAGTCCGGATTGGCGCGCCACGTCGGAGTATCGAGCACGAAGCCGACCCCGTGTTTGTCGGCGATGTCGAGATACTGGCGGAAATAGCGGGCCAACGTCGTCCGCCCCTCCTCCTCGCCAAGAAGCGGAAAGGCGGCGAAGGAGGGCAGATCGAGGCCTTCCAGAAAAACAAGCGAGGTCTCGAGGCCGCCATCGGTCAGGAAAACGGCTTCACCCAGCTCACGAACGTCGATCTTCGCACTGGTCATCGCCGTCTCCGGTCAGACCTGCCGCTTGCGCGACTATAGCATTTGAGGGCGAATTTGCCATGCCGGTCCGGTCGCGAAGGTCGCGCTGGTCCAAGCTATCCATTGCAGCACTCGCGTGATGCGCATATTCTATACGCATGTTGCGGAGGCTATCATGCGCAAGATTGCCGCAAATGCGGTCCGCCAGCCGGCAAATCTATCGATCGATTCACAGCTCATGAAGGAAGCCAAGGGGCTCAACGTGAATGTATCTCGTGCCGCCGAAGCCGGGATCGCAGAAGCCGTGGCAGCCGAGAAAACGCGGCTGTGGAAGCTCGAAAACCGCGCCACCATGGATGCCTGGAACGAGTATGTCGACACGTACGGCGTTCCGCTCAAGGAGCATAGGCAGTTCTGATGGCGCGCTATGACGCCTTTGCCGCCAGCGGCATCGAAGGCGGCTACCTCCTCGAGGTTCAATCCGACCTGCTCGACAATTTCAAGACGCGCGTCGTCGTTCCGCTTTTGCCCCTCGCGTCGGCGCCGCCGCCAATGCGGAGGCTGCACCCGGTCTTCGAAATCAATGGACGCAAGCCGGTCATGGCCACCCATCTGATCGCTACGGTGGCTGCGACGGAACTCGGGGAAAACCGTTTCAACCTCGCGAAGCATCACGACGAGATCGTTGCAGCGCTCGACATGCTGTTTCAGGGCTTCTGAGCCGCTCGGCCTCAACCGGACGTCTTCGTCGCCCAGGCCTTCAGCGCCTCATCAAAAACCTTCTCGCCCGGAATGCCCTTTTCCATGGTGAGCAGGGCACGGCGTCCGGTCTTGTAGACCACCGGCACGTCGATCCAGGCCTGCCCCCTGAGCAGCGTCAGGTTGGCGTCCTCGTCGGCCTTGGTGTCGTTGAGGGCGACGAGGAAGAAGCCGTCGGCGATCTTGGCCGGGATACCGATCAGCGGGCTGCCGGCGTCCTGTTCCGAGCTCTTCATGGCGATGCGCAGGATGTTGTCGACGCCGCCGCCGTCAAACCCTTCCGGCGTCAGGAAGATCATCTCGATGATGTGGCTGGCCGGCAGCGTCTGGTCGGTATTGCGC
>NZ_RZST01000293.1:0-7439 GCF_003997575.1 Mesorhizobium sp. M1A.F.Ca.IN.022.07.1.1 | reverse complement strand
CGCCCGGGCCGCGCTTTCGCGCATGTCCGAACAGAAAGATGCGGCGATCAGGGCGGCGGCGTTGGCCGATCCGGATGCGCAGCCTGCGGAAACATTGCCGCGCCGCAAGCCGGGCCGGCCGCGCGCCGAAGTCAAGAAAGTGGCCGTTTCGCTAAAGCTCGACCCCGATGTGGTCAGCGCTTACCGCGCCCAAGGTCCCGGCTGGCAGACGCGGATGAACGACGATCTGCGCAAGGCCGCGAAACTAAAGCGCCACGCTCGCTAGATTGCCCTGGCAGTTTGGCGATGCTCAGGTCAGTCTGAAGCAGGCCGGCCGGCTCGGGCTCCCGCGCGGCCTTTTCCTTCTCGGCGTCGGCCTTGCGCTTCGGGCACGCCTCGAACTCGTGATCGCGGCCGCCGCAATAGGAGCAGCATTTGGCAGGCTGATCGGGATGGAGCATCGGTGCCATTCCCAAGAATGCACGAAAAGGTTTCCGGTTGCAGCAATTGCGTGAGGTCGCAACCGTTGCTCAGCCCCGTGCCCCGATTGGTCTTCCTTGCAGTTCCGGCCGGAAAACCGGCTGCACGCTTTTCCTGGAATTGTCTTTCAAAGGAGCTCGCCGCTTGCGCGGCGGGCTCCCTTAATCACCGCTCACGCATGCGCGTGGGGATGACGGACGTCCCAGACGGCCCAGGCAGATGCCGCGACCACGAGCACGCCAAGGATGACGTGCGTGAGCATCACGTTCCTGTCCGCCGCGAAGCCCAGCAGCCAGGGCGACACGATCAGCCAGAGCCCGAGCACGAGATTTACCCATTCCTCCCATTCGGCGAACACCGAAAGCGTCGCGAGCGCCAGCGCACCGAGCAGGACGCCAACAATCCAGGCGTTCCACGCGGGCATCATTGCCGCGGTGAATCCGATGACCCAGGGTGAGATGAACAGGCAGATCGCGAGGACCAGGATAACCCAGTCCTTGCTCTTCCTTTCTTCCATCAGTTTGCTTGCCATGACAACCTCCATCGATGAAGCCAGACCAAAGCAACTGCAATCGCGTGCAATGCGCACGCTATGTTACATGATGTAATACATTTTTACGGAGCGACAAGGGAACCTTCCGCGGTAGCCGTATTGCGCGCCGCACAAGCCCCTTACGGCAAATGCCTTCGATTTCCGGAACGGACCCTCATCCGTAAAAGTCGCTTCCGCTCTCAGCGCCCAGCTGTGGCATGACAATGGCCTCGAGCGGTGCCGTCAGCGACCATTTCAACGCACCGGACGAGCGCTCGAGACTGGAGGAGCCGCTGAGGGATTGCGGCGCCACCCGCTGCAGCACCACGGTGCCAAAACCCTTGCGCGCCGTCTCGTCCGGCTCGCCATTGGCATGGCCATTCGACCTCTCCTGCCAGACAAGGTGAAAGTGGCGCTGCGCCTTCGGGCCGGTCTCGACCGTCCAGGTGATCTCGACATGCCCGCCCTCGCCCGCCAACGCGCCATATTTCGACGAGTTGGTGCCAAGCTCGTGGAAGGCCATGCCGAGATTCTGCACGGCATTCGACTGCAGCGTCAAAAGCGGGCCGGAAAGCGAGATGCGCTCCTCATGACCAAACGGTTTCAGATGTTCCTGGATGAGGTCGAAGAGACTGGCGCCTGCCCATTCCGAGGTGACCAGCAGATCGTGCGAGCGCGACAGCGCCATGATCCGGGCTCGGATCATCTCCTCGAACTCGCTGGGGCTGGCAGAACGCTTGTTGGTTTCCCTGACCATCGACAGGATCACCGCGAACTGGTTCTTCACACGGTGGTTGACCTCGCGCATCAGGAGCCGGATGCGGCGCTCATTTTCCCTGGCGGCGGTGGTGTCGCGCGCGATCGTGGAGGCGCCGACGATCTCGCCCGCAAGGCTCCTGATCGGCGACACCGTTACCGAAACGGCAACGAGCGAGCCGTCCTTGCGCTTTCGCATCGTGTCGAGATTTGCCACGCCCTCGCCCCGGCGGATGCGGCTGATAATGTCGGTCTCCTCGTCGTGCATATGCTCCGGGATAAGGAGCAGCATCGATTGGCCGATGGCTTCCTCCGCGCTGTAGCCGAACATGCGTTCTGCCGCGCGGTTCCAGTCGGTGATGGTGCTGTTCAGATCCTTGCCGATGATGGCATCGAACGAAGAATCGACAATGGCGGCCAGACGCGCATTGGCGCTGGCATCTTCAAATTCCCTGCCCCCGGATGTCACCATGGGCATTAGTTAGCGCGGCCGAATCTCATAGCAAGCGGCTAAGCCTTGGAGGGGTCAGGATTTTCGCCATTCCCCTTTGCTGGATCCAGCACGCCGAAATCCTGCGACTTCATGCCGGTCTCGGCTGTCAGGAAACCTTCGGATGCGAGGCCCCTTCGCAGAAGCTCGCGCACGGCGGCCGAGCGGCTCGGCATGCGTTTCTCGAACCGCCAGTTCTCGACTGCCGCCAGTTCCTCTTCCGTCAACATGATCTGCAGCCTTTGCGGCCGCTCCAATTCAACCACCCTAGCCTCCCGCAGGTCATGACACGAATGAGTATGTCACTCACTGCTAGTAAAAGTAGGATTCGGCTCAAAAGACGTCAAGGTCATGCGAGACAACAAAGGCGGGGGACGCTGGCGGTGCTAACGATATGGCTACACCGCATTTGCCGGTCTATGCTAACTTATTGATTTTTTTACGGCTTTTCCATTTTTTAGTTGCCAACCGAGCGACGTCGGCGCATTATGGCCGGCAGAGGGATGAACCGCCGCGAAAGGAGGTTTTTCCGATGTTACGAGGATTTTCCGACCGGTTGCGCAACGACGCTCACCACAAGGTCCAGCGGGCTTTGCGGGAAAACGGCATCGTCAACATTATCCAATTGTCGGAAGAAATCAGGCTGATGAATCTCGCTGAGAACATTGCCCGCGAGGATATCGAGAGTCTGGTGATGCAGGTGGCTCAGCTCTATGGCGGGGCCATCGAATTCGACGAAGAGGCGCTGACGGCGCTCGACCTGCCCGACGCCTGCCCGGCTGACAGCCGCAACGACCTGGAAAAGGCGTTGCGAGAACGCTCGCTCCTTTCACCCGAGTCGGCGGATCTGCTGCAGGTGAGCGACAAGGGCTAGAGCAATTCCAGTCACTCGCTGGTCAACTCGTCGAGCAGGCGCAGTCCGTTCTCGTACTTCTCGGGGTCGATGCCCGCCTGGTGCGCCTGCCAGAGATTGTCCTTGAGGTCCGCCTGCTTGACAGGCAGCGCAAGCTCGTTGGACGCCGCACGGCAGACAAAGTCGTGCTCGCTTTCGTCCATTCTTTTCGTCAGCGCGTCGACGGCGGCGACGACCGGAAAGCCGAAGCCCTCGGCCTCGAGCCGATCGAGCGTCCACCCCTCGCCTTTCTCGACCACGTCGTGCAGGTAGGCGACGGTTTTCTCGTCAAGCGTTTCGACCGCATCGGCGACGCGTCTCAGATGTTCGATAAAGGGACGGCCGGTCTTGTCTTTCTGGCCGCGATGGGCCTCTTCGGCGATCTTCGCTGCCTGGTAAAGCATGATCTCCTCGATCTATTGGAAGCCCGCCCCAACGGGACAACGAGACGGGCAGGATTGGGTCCCGACCCGGTCCACCGGCACGCCTTGCAGGGGACGGCGCGCCATACTGCGGCAGAACATGAGCAGCGTTCAAATGTTCCCTCGTGTCCGGCCGAAAAACAGGAACCCGCGGCCCGCGCAGTCGTTAGCATTTACGCAAACACAAAGGAGGTCTGCACCATGGATTGGAACCGCGTCGAAGGTAACTGGAAGCAGGTCAAGGGCAAGGTGAAGGAACAGTGGGGCAAGCTCACCGATGACGACCTCGACCGCATCGCCGGCAACCGCGAGCAGCTCGAAGGCAAGATCCAAGAGCGCTACGGCATCGAGAAGGATCGCATCCGCCGCGACATCGACGACTGGGCGAGTCGCCAGGGCTGGTAAGATCCGCCGCCGGATGAAATGAGCCCGCAGCCCCGATCGGGGCTGCGGCGTCGAAAGCCGGAATTTTGATTTCAGAACAGGGACGTTATATTAGTTGACTAAGCGATTCGTGGCACGGTGAACGATGGCCAAGAAGAAATCGAGACCGGCCTTGTCCGTTATCGCCGCAGCCTCGCGATCGGAGGCTTCCGAAGCGATTTATTTTGCCCGCAAATGCGGCCTTACCCCCGATGAAGCCCTGCGGATAATGCGCGAGGCGCTCGTGACCCTGGGGCCTAAGCCTGCCGCCGCCGCAAAGCGGAAGCGCTAGGCGCCATCGCCTCGGGCGATCGGATACCATCTTTCTCGAACCCGCAGCGGACTTCGGCCAGAAGCGCACAGTGCTGTGCTCGGTGGCAAAGCCCGGGGTTCCAAACCGCTCCGTCCGTGACGCGAGAAAGTTCCGCTTGATGGCAGGGTGACACAACATGTGACCCCGCCGCCAGCGCTTATCCGCAACTCCCAAACCCAGGCCAGCGTTTGTAAGCGCGGACCACGCTTTCACTTTCACCTGTCATCGGGAGGGAGAGCTATGGTTTTTCCGGGTTTCCTCGACCCCGAGGATTTGGTCATCCTCGCAGCCGCTCTCGACGACTACTGCCGCACATTTCGCATACCGTCGGACAGTGAGGAGCGGCTTCATGCGGCAAGGCACGCGCTGATTTTGTTTGAGAACGGCTGCCGCGATCCGGTCGAATTGAGTGAAAAGCTCAAGGCCAAACGCAAGTAGCGCAAGCCTGCGCGAACCTTAGGTTCGCCAGCGGCCTGCCTCTTGCCGCCAAAATGAAACATACGGCCACCTCGAAAGTTCTTGTCTGAGAGGAGGCGCGCCATGGTTGGAAATGATGGAAAGCAGGTGCAGCAAACGGAGGCCGATGTTCAAATGCTCGCCCACCGGTTGGCAAAGGACGCGGACATTTCGGAAAACGATGCCCGCGAGTTGATCAAGCTAATCGGAACCGACTGGCCTTCGCTGCTGCGCGAAGCCCGGTTCCTCAAAAGCCGACACTGATGCTGCCTGCCGGCCAGGCGTCCCGCGATTCTTTGCGAGCTGCTTCAGCGCTTTGAGAAAAATCGGAGCCGCCAGATCGCATTTGTATTTGGACGGTCCATTGGTCTGGATGACGATCTCAGCCTGCCTCAGGGTCAGGCCGTGCTTTTGGGCGAATTCGAGCGGTTGATAGGCCTGCTCCCAACCTGGCCCTGTCTTTGGCATCGTGACGACTTCCTCCCGCAATTGATACGTGAGGCAACGCATTCGGCTGGACAAGGTTTCAACGGCTCGCACACAGCGGCGAAACCGCTGCCAAGCGCCTGGCACTGGGTGCATGGAACTTCGGTTGCCGCTGATTGTTGCACCTGAAAGGCGGGCCGGGATGACCATATCGTCGCTGCATCTGCTCAAGGGCATAGGCTATTCGATCTCAACGGTAAGCGTGATGCTGCTGGCGATCGTCAGTTGGGAGCACGTTTCGCAAAATCCGTTGCTGATTGCCTGCCTGTTTGGCGGCGCCGCCACCTCGATCATCGGGATGTTCTGCCGCTGGCTTTCCTACGAAGTCGAAAAGCGTCAGCAGGAGCGACAGGCAGAGAACGGCCAACTCTCGAACCGGCGGCCAGCATCCTCACCCCTGCCGCCAGCGCCGGATCTCCGAGACCAGCACCGTGATCAGGCTGCTGAGGACGATCCATCTGACGACCTCGCCGTCCGGCACGCCCGGTTGCGGTGACCTGCCTGACCTTGCCGTTTCGTCGCTGGCCGCCACCACCGGCGCGAGATCCTGCCGGCTGCCGCTCCGCACCGAATAGGCGCGGGTGATCTCGGCACCGAAGAGGAAAATCTGTGCCGAGTAGTAAACCCAGACCAGCACGACCATCAGCGCGCCGGCAGCGCCATACGAAGTGCCGATGGCGCTGGTGCCGATGTACCAGCCGATCAGCGACTTGCCGATGGTGAAGAGCAGCGCGGTGACGATGGAACCGACGCCGACGTCGCGCCATTTGAGCCTGCGGTCCGGCAGGACCTTGTAGATCGCCGCGAAGAGCAGCGCGATCAGCACGAAGGAGACGATCGTGTTGATCGCGCTCACGATCAGCTCGCCGAACGGCAGGTGCTGGTTGATGACCTCGCTCAGCGCCGAGATCGCCGTGCTTGCGGCGAGCGACACCAGAAGCATGAAGCCAAGAGCTGCCACCAGCCCGAGGCTTGCCGCCCTCGCCCGCACCAGGCGCGAAAGCGAAACGCCGCTGGGCTTGACCTTCCATATCTCGTTCAACGACTGCTGCATCTCTCCGAAGACGCCGGAGGCGGTGACAAGCAGCGTGATCAGCCCGATGAGGGTGGCCAGCGTGCTGGACCCGCGATGCGCGGCGGTCTCGATCACCGCCGTGAGCAGTTCGGCGCTCTGCGGGCCCATCACCCCCGCGAACTCAGCCGAAAGCGCGAGCTGCGCGGCGTCGTTGCCGATGACGATGCCCGCGATCGCTACCACGATCAGAAGGATCGGCGCCAGCGAGGTCGTGGCGTAGAAGGCCATCGCAGCGCCATGGCTCAGCGCATTGTCGTTGACATAGCCGGTGATGCTCTCTTTCAGCACAACCCAGGCTTCCTGGAACCAGCGCTGCATCTTCCTTCCCGTCGGCTGCTTCTCCTCGTCGGCTATTTGGGGCGCGGATCCTCGAGCCCGGCTCCGATGGTCTGGAACGAACCCGCGCGACGCTTCTCGACGGCTTCGGCGAGCGCCAGCGCGGCATTGCGGACTTCCGTCTGCACGGCATGGTCGGCGTCGAGCTCGTCATGGCTCGTCGCATAGGGCTTCCAGTAGCCAATGTAGCGGTCGAGCTCGGCAGCCTCGCCCACCGGATCGAGCTTCATCGAGCGCAGCCAGTCGGCGAGGCTGTGGCGCACCCTTCCGGCACCTTCGGTGTCGCCATGCACGATGACGGAGAACAGCCGGCCGGCGAGATGGCGCGGATAGTCCCAGCCGGCAAGCTCGACCTTCTTGGCGAGCGCGGCATCCTTGCCCTGCGTCAGCGAAGGATCGGGATTGCCGCCGTCGGCGCAGACAAGCCGGTCCATCATCAGCTTCACCGGCGAGGAGGAATGATACCAGTTGACCGGCGTGACGATCATGACGCCATGCGCCTCGACCCAGAGCGGGTAGATGTCGTTCATCCAGTCATTGACCTGCCCGAGCGAATGATTGGGGTAGCAGGAGCATGGCCAGTGGCAGAGCGCAGCCGCGGTCGAGAAGCACGCCTTGCAGGGAAAGATCCGGCGGCCGTATTCGGAGGCGAGCCGCGCGAGGTCGAGAACCTCGATCGCGAAGCCCGGTCTTGCTGCAATGGCGCTGCGCGCCAACTCGACAAGGCGGAAGGTCTTCGACATTTCGCCCGGGCAGGTGTGCTCGCTGCGCGAGGAGCCGTTTATGAGCAGGATGCGGG
>NZ_RZST01000292.1:0-7487 GCF_003997575.1 Mesorhizobium sp. M1A.F.Ca.IN.022.07.1.1 | reverse complement strand
TATCCATGGAGCCTGCCGATCTTCCGGGATCGCGAGTTCGAATTCGAATTCACGTCGGCCATCACCATCATCGTTGGCGAGAACGGCACCGGCAAATCGACGCTGCTCGAAGCCATCGGCGCGCTGGCCGGCTATGACGAGGCCGGCGGCGGCAAAGGCTATATGCCCGTCGACCACTCAGGCGCCATCGACAAGAGTGGCGGGGCACTTGCCGCTGCGCTGCGCTGCCATTGGCTGCCGAAGGTCACCGCGGGCTGGTTCTTCCGGGCGGAGTCCTTTTACTCCGTGGCTCGTTATCTTGACCAGGCGGCGCTGGAGTCTGGCGGAGCGCCGCCGGATTTCCTGTCATGGTCGCATGGCGAAGGGTTCATCCGCTTCTTCGAGGAACGCTGCCGACGACAGGGCATCTACATCCTCGACGAGCCCGAAAGCGCGCTCTCGCCGACGCGCCAGATCGAGTTGCTGAAGCTGCTTCAGCGCATGGAGCGGTCCGGCACCGCGCAGGTGATCATGGCGACGCACTCTCCGTTGCTGATGGCCTGCCCGAACGCGCGGCTCTTCCGCATCAGCCGCATCGGCCTCGATCTGATTGATTTTCAGGACACCGATCATTTTCGCATGATGCGTGACTTCTGCAGCGATCCGGCTGCCTTTCTCGCCGATGCGCTGTATGAGGACGAGCCATGAATCACGACGCCTACGACAACAGCTACATTGCCGGCATTCTGAACTCGGTGAAGACCATTGCCATGGTCGGCGCCTCGCCCAACGACGTGCGGCCGAGCTATTTCGTGCTGAAATATCTGCTGGCCAAGGGTTTTTCGGTGTTGCCGATCAATCCCGGTCATGCCGGCAAGCAGATCCTTGGACAGACGGTCTATGCCAGCCTGGCCGACCTGCCGCACCCGGTCGACATGATTGACATTTTTCGTGGCTCGGCCGCTGTCCCTGGCATCGTCGAGCAGGTACTGAAGCTCGATCCGCTGCCGAAGGTCGTTTGGATGCAGCTAGGTGTTCGCCATGACCAGGCCGCCGCGCGCGCCGAGGCAGCCGGCATCAAGGTGGTCATGAACCGCTGTCCCAAGATCGAATATGGCAAGCTGTCGGGCGAGATCGGCTGGACCGGCGTCAACTCCGGCGTGCTATCGTCGAAGAAGCCATTGATGCGCAAGGGTTTCCAGAGTTTTGGCGTGCGCCAGAAATAGACGGACAACCAGGCGCGCAAAACTATTCCGGGAAGAAATGGATTTTCCCGGGCGTTCGCCGCAGATCGCACGCCGAAAGGTATTTTGTTCTTTGCATTCACGACCGCGCTTGGCCAAGAATGCCCGGCGATTTTCGCAAGTTTGAGAGGGAGGCTTCGATGACCCGTACGCCCGGTTTCAACACGCTCGCCGTCCATGCCGGCGCCAAGCCGGACCCGGCGACCGGCGCGCGCGCCACGCCGATCTATCAGACCACCTCCTATGTCTTCGATGACGCCGACCACGCCGCCTCGCTGTTCGGGCTGAAGGCCTTCGGCAACATCTATACCCGCATCATGAACCCGACGCAGGCGGTTCTCGAGGAGCGTCTCGCCGCGCTCGAAGGTGGCACTGCCGCGCTGGCCGTCGCCTCCGGCCACGCCGCCCAGGTCATCGTCTTCCACAATCTGATGCGGCCGGGTGACAATTTCGTATCTGCCACAAAGCTTTATGGCGGCTCCCTCAACCAATTCGGCCACGCCTTCAAGAATTATGGCTGGGAGGTCCGCTGGGCCGATACCAACGATCCATCGACCTTTGAGAGCCAAATCGACGACAACACCAGGGCGATCTTCATCGAAAGCCTCGCCAATCCGGGCGGCATCTTCGTCGACATCGAGAAGATCGGCGACATCGCTCGCAGGCACGGCCTGCCGCTGATCGTCGACAACACGCTGGCCTCGCCCTATCTCGTGCGGCCGATCGAGCATGGCGCCGACATCGTGGTGCATTCGCTGACCAAGTTCATCGGCGGCCACGGCAATTCGATCGGCGGCGCCATCGTCGACGGCGGCACCTTCGATTGGTCGAAGTCGGGCAAATACCCGATGCTGTCGGAGCCTCGCCCTGAATATGGCGGCCTCGTCCTGCACGAGACTTTCGGCAACTTCGCCTTTGCCATTGCCGCGCGCGTGCTCGGCCTGCGCGACCTCGGCCCGGCGATCTCGCCCTTCAACGCCTTCCTGATCCTGACCGGCCTGGAAACCTTGCCGCTCAGGATGCAGCGTCATTGCGACAACGCCGCGAGCGTCGCCGCCTGGCTTTCCAACCATCCAAAAGTCGCCTGGGTGAACTATCCCGGACTGCCGAGCGACAAGAACAATGCGCTGCAGAAGAAATACTCGCCGCAGGGTGCCGGCGCCGTTTTCACCTTTGGCCTCAAGGCCGGCTACGAGGCCGGCGTCAAGTTCGTCGAGGCGCTGGAACTGTTCTCGCACCTCGCCAATGTTGGCGACACCAAGTCGCTGGTCATTCACCCGGCCTCGACCACACACCGGCAACTGTCCGACGAGCAGAAGGTAAAGGCCGGTGCCGGCCCGGACACGGTCCGCCTGTCGATCGGCATCGAGGACGTCAACGACATCGTCGCCGACCTCGAACAGGCGCTGAGCAAGGTCTGAGCGCGATGTCCGCCTTTCTCGCGGTTGATCCCGAAACTGTCGAGCCGGAGGCCGGCGCGCCGGCCCCGGAACGCTTGATCTCCGGCGATCCGAAATTCCGCACCTGGAATGTCGATGAGCGGTACGGCAGCCTTTATGCCGGCATCTGGGAAGCGACGCCGGGCAAGTGGCGCATCGTCTATGACGAATGGGAATTCTGCCACATCCTGTCCGGCGTCTCGGTGATCGCCGAAGACGGCGGCGACGCGCGCACGGTCAAGGCCGGCGACAGTTTTGTGCTGCGGCCGGGTTTCAAAGGGACCTGGGAAGTGGTGGAGACGACTCGCAAGGAATATGTGATCAAGCTGTGAAGCGCGCTTGCCGGGCTGTTAGAGCAGCCGGTCGACATCCGCTTCGGAGAAACCGAATCCGGCCATCAGGTCGCGGTGCCACCGGCTTCCAAGCAGGTCGCCCAGACAATCATCCACACGCCGCCTCAACGCGTCGTTGCCTTTGGCGACCGCAAACGCGCCGGCGGCGGGCAGCCGTTCGGACGCGGGAACGTCAATGACATCGGCCAGAGCAGCCGGTCGCCGCGCGATGTAGCCGCGATGCGCCATGGCGACGCTGGCATAGGCCTGCACCATGCCGGTAGCCACCGCCTCCGCCGCTTGGGCCTGCGTGGTGAACACACTGATCCGCTCCGGCGGCACGCCATTCTGCAGGGCCGTCCGATGCTGGATCTGGTTCGATATCACGCCAAGCCTCGCGGAGGGGTGGCCTGCAAGAGAGCGATAGCCTTCAAGGTCGAGCGGGTTGCCCTTGGCGACCATCAAGCCGTCCGGCAGCGACCAGATCGGGCGACTGAAGTCCACCAGCTTGCTGCGCTCTTCCGAGATGAACAGGCCGGTGGTCATGTCCCAGCGGCCGTCGGCCAGTCCCGGCAGTAACTCGGCGAATTCAGTCTCGACGGGCGTGAAAGCCGTCGTTTCGGACATCGCGAAGATCTTCTCGGCCAGCATCGCGTCGCAGCCGCCGACTTTCCCGGATGCATCGGTGAAGCAGAAGGGCGGTTCCTGCAGAAAGGCGAATCTCATTTTCAGATCTTCGGATTTTTGCGGCTCAGAAGCGCACCGAGAGCGCTTCCAATCCATGAAAATGATAGGTGTCGCGGAAGCGCGGCTCTTCCGTCAGGCCTAGATCCGGCAGCCGGTCGAACAGCGTCTTCAGCGACACCTGCAACTCCAGCCTGGCCAGCGGCGCGCCGATGCAGAAGTGGATGCCGGCGCCGAACGACACGTTCTTCTGGTCCGTCCGCGCCGGGTTGAATGTGGCCGGTCCGGCGAAAGCCAGCGGGTCGTGATTGGCCATGCCGAGCAGCAGCGCCACCGTCTCTCCGGGCTTGAGCAAAATGCCCGGAGCAGCTTCCATCTCTTCATAAGCATAGCGCAGGAACATGTGCAGCGGCGCATCGTAGCGCAGGCATTCCTCGACCGTGGCGGCATTGGCCTCCGGTGTTGCAAAGAAGCGGCGCCCATCGCCGCCCTGCGCGAGGATCGTTCTCACGGCATTTCCGGTCTGGTGCACAGTCGCTTCGTGCCCTGCGTTGAGCAGAAGGATAGCTGAGGAAACCAGCTCGTCCTCCGAGAGCTTCTGGCCGTTGTCCTGGGCCTCGATCAGCAGCGAAAGCAGATCGTCGTCGGGTCTCTTGCGCCGCTCGGCGACATAGCCGCGCAGGAAAGCCGCGAAATCGTGCGCGGCGCGGTTGGCCGTCTCCTCGGTCTCGCGCGTGCGGCCGTGCATGTACATGGCGACCATCTGATGCGACCAGTCGAGCAGTTGCGGCCCCATCTCGACCGGAACGCCGAGCATCTCGGCGATGATGGTGATCGGCAAGGGCGAGGCGTAAGCGGGCAGAAGATCGACGGAGCCCGGCTCGAAGCGGTCGATCAGCTCATTGGCCAGAGCCTCGATGCGCGGCCGCAGCCGCTCGACCTGGCGCGAGACGAAGGCCCGATTGACCAGTGTCCGCAACCTCGTGTGCACCGGCGGCTCGAGCTCAAGCATCGAATTGGCTTCGATGGCGTCGAAGGCGGTCAGGTGCGAACGGTCGTCGCCAACCCCGCGGCTGTCGGGAATGCCGGCCGGGTTCTGGCGGCCGAAGCGACGATCGCGAAGCAGGCGGTTGACGTCGTCGAAGCCGCCGAAACACCAAAAACCGTAATTCTCCCAGAAGAAGGCGTTCGAAGCGCCGTGCAAGAAGGCGTAGCCCTCATACGGGTTCTGCACAAAGGCCGGTTCATGCGGGTCGAGGCGCAGGCGGCGGCTGACGGGGTCGAACGTGAGATAGGGTGGCATCATGTTCGACCAATAGCGCGCCTTGCCGGCCCGATGCCAGACCGCATCGCCGAGCCGGTCGTGCCGATATATTGAGCCAGGCTGGCCGCTGGAGAGGAAGAGCGGGTGGCGCGCCCATGGCTCCGGCGCAGCGCTTCAGCGTCCCGTTTTCAGGATACCGGCCACCTTGGTGGCGATCGCGGCATCGAGCACCTGCCAGTTCCCGAGCAACTCGCGCGGGAAGCGGTAGGTGAGGCTGAGATCGTCGCCGACCTGGATGTCGCGCTCGCAGGGGGCCAGCGATTCCTCGGCACTTGGGCCGCTCAGGCAGCGGGCGACGAACGGGTCTTTGCCGGGGCGGTCGGCGACCGCCAGGACCTCGTTGAGATAGCCCGATTTCTCGGCGAAGCCGTAGAGCGTCGTCCCGCCCGGGCCGGGTGTGCCCGGCTTGACGATCAGGGCGCTGTAGATCGGCGCGAAACGGCCGCTCATGTCGCGCGACATCATCCGCGGCTCGAATGACAGGAAGATGATCTTCCTGGTCGTGGTGTGGTTGAAGTCGCCGCGCGCGGCGGTGCTGTAGCCGTCCATTTCAGGATAGCGCAGATAAAGGTCGAGTCGCGAGGCGTTTCCGTCGCGCCTGGCCTGGTCGAAGCGGATGAAGTTGGCCGGCACACTGATCACATTGTTGCCCATGACGACCTGGCGCACGGTCGTGTCGTCGGTGTAGCCGGCCATGGCGATCGACCGGCCGAGCCATTTGCCGCCGAGACTGATAGCCACCGAAAGCAGGGCGAGCGCCGCGAAGACATAGAAGACCCGCTTCATCAAGGTCGAGTCGACAACCTCGAATTCCTCCGCGGCGGCTGCCTCTCTCATCCCAATTCCCCGATCCGCTCACCTGTCCTCAGGTGGCACAATTGGCGCGGCATGGCTCTTGCAGCGCGTCGGCACGACTGTGCGGTCTCATGGTAAACGGTTGGTAAAGATGGATCTCATGCTGCTCCCTCTCTACGCTTTTGCGGTCGGCCTGACGGCTTGCGGCCTCGCCGGCTCGGCGATGGAAATCGTCTGCGGTGGCCGGCTGGCCTTCGCCGAACCCTATGTCACGCCTGCCCATATTGTGCGCTCGCTCGCGGTGACCGCCTGCGCCGGCCCGTTCATGCTCACCAATGATGCTCTGGCTGCGCGGCGCGAGGGACGCATCGGCACGCTGGCGCTGCTTTCCTGCGGCTGCACGGCGATTGCCTGGGCACTGGCGCTCGGCATCGTGCTGATCACCATTGCTTCCTGGGCAACGGGTCTCCTAAGCTCCGCCGAATTCTCGGCTTGAGACGAATCGGAGAAAAGATGCCGATCTATGCGATCGACGGGAAGGCGCCCCGGTTCGAGGACGCCGAAACCAATTGGGTGGCGCCCGACGCCACGCTGATCGGCGATATCGCGATAGGCCGCAATGCCGGCTTCTGGTTCGGCGTCGTCATCCGCGGCGACGGTGAAACGATCACCATCGGCGCCGACACCAATGTGCAGGAACATACGGTCATGCACACCGATCCGGGCTATCCGCTCACCATCGGGCAGGGCTGCACGATCGGTCATCGCGCCCTGCTGCATGGCTGCACGGTCGGCGACAGCAGCCTGATCGGCATGGGCGCCATCGTGCTCAACGGCGCGAGGATCGGCAAGAATTCGCTGGTCGGCGCCGGCGCTTTGGTGACGGAAAACAAGGTTTTCCCGGACAATTCGCTGATCGTCGGCTCGCCCGCCAAGGCGATAAGGGTGCTGGATGACGCGGCAATCGAGAGGCTGCGGGTCTCGGCCGCGCACTATGTCGCCAACGGCAGGCGCTTCAAGACCGGATTGAAGGAGCTGTGACAGCGGTTCAGTCCGCCGCTTCGCCCGCGACCTTATTCACTGCGTCGGGACATTGCCTGACGCAGCAGCGACGCCCCCGCTTCGAAACCGGCGCGGTCTGCACCTTCCAGGGCGGTTTCACAATCATCGATGCGCGTCCTGAGCGACGGATCCGCGCCCGACGCCAGCAGCAGGCGGATTGCCTCGGCGTCGCGCTGCGCCACGGCGTAATGCAGAGGCGTCCAGTCGTTGACCCCGCGCATGTTCGGGTCGGCGCCCTGCTCGAGCAGGATCTGGATAAGCTGCAGCCTGTCCGGCCGCTCGGTGGATAGCGCGGCGATGATCGACGGGAAGCCGGCGGGATCCTCGTAATTCGGATTCGAGCCTGCATCAAGCAGCGTGACGATGAAGCCGGCCGGGCTCCAATAGACGCGTATTCCAAGGGATGGCCGAGGCCGAGCTCGAACGGCATCCTCTCGTCGTACCATTGCGCGGAGCCGCCGAGCGCCTTGCCAAGCCCATCGAAATCGCCCGCCTTGAAGGCGTCGTCTATCGCCTTGAACAGCTTGGCGCGCTCGCAGCGGTCGTCAGGGATTTCCAGCATCGCCGTCCATCCAAAAATAAACGGCCATAGTGCTCCGGTCTGCCGTTACGAGAAAGGCCCGCAGGC
>NZ_RZST01000291.1:0-7588 GCF_003997575.1 Mesorhizobium sp. M1A.F.Ca.IN.022.07.1.1 | reverse complement strand
GGGCGCAGGTGCTTGAGATACAGATGGCTGCAACAGAAGCGTTAGCTACCCTTGAGCCTGGGCTTGCGGGCTTAGATGAGAAATTGCGACAACTCGGCGAGGCGTCAAAGGGAGAGGACGCCGACATTGGTCAGCAGCGAAATCAAATTCAGGCCCGTCGCGCTGAACTCGATTCCGCCATCAAGCGCGGTCGTCTTCTTGCGACAAATGCGGCAACTACACTTGAAACGATCAATCGCTCCCTCTCAGCGGAGTTCAACCGAAGCACGTTTCAGAAAGAAAATTCTCCGTTGTCGTCCGGGTTTTGGATCAAGGTCGGGAATTCAATGGAAACTGACTTTCAGCGTGTCGACCGGGTTCTCAATCAATCCTTCACAAAGCAGGGCGGTGCCGATTTTCCATCGATAGTACTTGCGGCATTGAGTGTCGCAGGTGCGTTACTGGCATTTGGCCCGGCGAGACGACGGCTGGAGTCGCTCGGTTTCGACTTTATGAAACACAAAGCTCCCGGCACACGTGTTCGCCGGTCCGGTCTGGTACTGTGGTTCACGACCGTCGGCACCCTAACGGTTGTCCTCGCCTTCAATTTGCTCGCGCTGGCACTTCGCTTGCTCGGATTCTTTGCCAACGACGCCGCAAGTTCCCTCCTTACTCTGCTTCTGGGAGCGACCTCGTTTGCGGCGTTCGTCGTCGTGCTCGGACAGTCGCTCCTGCTCAACGACCGGGGGAGCTGGCGTCTTCCACCGCTAAGCGATGCGACAGCCCGCGCCTGGCGGCATTATCCCATGTTTGCCGCGGTGATCATGGCATTCGGAGTAGCACTCGTAGAGACAAGCCGTCTTGCTGGCGTGAGCTCGGCAGGCAATGCGCTGCTGAACTTGGTCATCGCTCTTTGTTACGTTCTTCTGATCGCAGCTGCATTGCGAACCGGGCGCCTGCTGCGAGCGCATCCGCCCGCCGAGGATGGTGCCGTTTTCAGGGCGCCGGCGCCATGGCTGCTGGCCGTGGAACTCGTCCTGCACGTTGCCTTGCTCACATCGGTTCTCGCACTGCTTTTCGGGTATATAAGCCTGGCGCTTTTCATCGGGCGGCAGGTGGTATGGATAGCGGTTATCGCCTCAGGAGCCTACCTGCTGGTCCTCGCCATAGACGATTTCGCTCAGGCCGTCTGTTCGCCAGAGGGGGATATAGCCCGTTACCTTAACGCCTCCTTCCGGGTTCGCCCGGGTACCGTGCGGCAGATCGGCGTCGTCGGCTCGGCGATGGTTCGGGTTTCGGTGATGTTCGCGGCGGTCGTTCTCGTGTTCGCTCCCTTCGGGCCAGGCACCGGCAACCTGTTTTCCGGAATTGCCGACGTCTCCAGTATAACCGTCGCTGGAATAACCATCGAACCAGCCGCTGTCGTCCGCGCGGCTATCGTATTTGGGCTCACTCTAGCTGCGGTCCGCCTAGTCCTGCGCTGGTTCGAGGACACTTATCTTCCGACGACGGGGCTTGACAGCGGGGCCCGCAACTCCGCCGTCACGGTCGTGAAGTACGCTGGGTTCATTTTGGCATGTCTATGGGGGGTGAATACGCTCGGCATCGGCGTCGAGCGGATTGCACTGGTCGTGAGCGCACTTTCTGTAGGCATCGGCTTTGGGCTGCAGGCGATCACTCAAAATTTCATCTCAGGCTTGATCCTCCTTGCGGAAAGGCCGCTAAAGATCGGCGACACAGTCCGGGTCGGAACGGAGGAGGGTGACGTCAGGAAGATTAGCGTGCGCGCTACGGAAATCCAGATTTCGGATCGGTCCGCGCTCATTGTTCCAAACTCGGAGCTCATAACCAAGACGATTCGGAACATGACCCCTTCCGAGCCGATCGGCCGAATGGAGATCGAGTTCAGTGTTCCGATCGACCATGACCCAAAAAGAATACAGATGCTCGTTCTTGCGATCTATTCCGAACACGAGGGCGTGCTCGACGAACCTCAACCGGTGATTCTTATCGAAGCCATTGTCGACGGAAGAATCAACTTCAAGAGCTATGCGTTCGTCGCTTCGCCGCGAGCGGTGGCGGACACAAAGAGCGCTCTTTTGTTCACGCTCCTTGAACGCTTTCGTCAAGCCGACATCACACTCCATACATCATAGCGGGGAGTTGGAGATCCGCGCAGGTGATCAGCTCTCGCATTTACGCATAAGCTACGGGCGGATCTTGCTTGCGAAGCGCTTACCCGGAGTTTCGCTATTGCGAAGGGCCAGATAACGTCCGCGTAGGTCCTCTCCAAACTGCAGCCAGCGGTCTTCGCAGCGCAATCGGCCACGGCAATCTGAAAGGTCTACTACTGCAGATTTTTCAGGCGCTCGATAGCTGCCGGGAATCCCTTGAGCGAAACGTTGAAACTCGTGTCTTTCCCACCAGCATAGGCTTTGGCGCTCACTGTGAGGATCTTCGTCGTCTTCATCGTCTCGATGCTTGAAGTCGAGAACTTGAATGGTGCCAGACATCCAGTCGGCAAGCAGGTGGCGAAAGCTGCCAGCTGCTCGACAGGCTGATCGCCGAGCCTCAATCTTATGCCGTCTGGCAGGTTCAGGCCGAAGGGCATCGTTATGATAGCGGCGTAGTCTCCGTTTTTTGGCTGAGAGATTTCGATCGAGAACATCAGCAGCCGCTGCTGCTGATCGAATTGGTACTGCCCTACGGAGCACTCCCTTGCGTTTTGAGCAATGCGGCATTCAACAGCCCAATCACCGTAGGTCTCCTTTACGGCATCGGCGCCATTGGGCAATGTAACGGAAGAGGGCTCCTCACTCGCCGTGCCTTGAGTCATTTCAACCTCTCCCCACCGGCGACCATTCAGATGGGCCAAGGCGTTACTGGGAGGCCAGCTCTGCTCGTCCTGTAATTTGCGATAGGCGAAAGCCTGCGTGTTACCGCCTGAAACCACAAGTATGGCCGCTAAGAGCGTCGCCATTCGTTTTATTGCCATGACTCGATCCAAACTCAATTTCATGCGGGGCATCCATCACGTCTGGAACACTTGGCCTGATGTTAATTGTGGCAAAAATGTCTTCTTTACATTCAGTTACAATCATTGCAAGTGATCTCAGATTGATCAACGTCCCCGAGACTAGGCCGGATTGCTGCATCGGTCTCGCCTTGCTGAAATTGCCGAACTTCCCACGGCCTGCAGTTGCTTGCTATTATTCGTCAGAAGAGTTTCCGAGGTGGAGTCGAGCTTGCTTAGGCTGCCTATCGAAACGGGACGATGCTGAATGACCACAGTCTGGCGGTCTTCGCGGCAGCAGGGCGCGCAGGAGATGTCTTATGCTGTCTTTCTGGTGATTCAGCTGCCGGGCGCGCCTGCGAATAGGCAATCCAGGTACGATGCGACCAGCCCTGCCGCCACCGGCCTTTCATTCCCGCACTCGGCATCGTCGCGGCATAGAGAAACCAGCCGGCCCTATGCAGGTTGATGGGCCGGCCGGCGCAACCGGCTGGGGTTGCTCGCCATACCGAGACAGCGGTGGCAGTGGCTGCACGCCATGGTCAGGGCAAACCTCCACTGCCGGCTGCATCGTTCGACGAATTGCCCCCAATCCGTCGAAGCGAAGATTTCGGGTTCAGGCTTAGCTCGAAGCGCGGCGCTCGCATTCTTCAGCCTGGTTCCCCCGGGGGCTCGCGCGGCTTTTTCTGGAGGACGAAGATATTGTGATCCGCGTAATAAGCCGGCTTTGGTCCCTTAGGGCTGGGGCCGCCAGTGCCTCCCAAGCCGAAATCGGGTTGTGCCGCCATCGTATGCTTCACGCCAGTAAAACTGCCTGCCCAAGTTTCGGCCAGCGACAACCGAGTCGTGAGACGTTGCTGCGGCAGCAGCCCTATCCCTTTCGGAGGCAGTTGCTCGATCAGCCGGCTTTTCAGTTCGCGCAATGCAATCCGGCGCGGCCAAGGTAGTGAATCTTGGTCCGCTCTATCCCACAAAGCCGCATCCCTAGGGCCGTCAAATGTCATGCAGTTATGCATGAGGCGATCCTTTTCGAACGATTCAAGCAGTATCAGAATAGTGCGTGTCTATTTCCGCTTTGCTACAAAAAGTTGCGGAAGGTTTCTGAAAAAAGGAAATTTGTTTCGCAACATTGCTGCGAGTCGGCTGGATTTGTGGTTGCGATTTTCCAATCGCTTGGTTGATGCCCTCGTCGTGGCGCAATGACGCGTTCCCGTATCGAGGACAAAGCATCGGAATTTTGAAGCCTAGCGTCCGGCGCTAGATCGATAGGTTGTTTCCACGTTTACACCGTTGAGTAAGCGGTTCTCACCAAGCCTCGTCGTAGATGCGCGCCTCCGTCTCCGCGTCGGTCTCGTGGCGATACTCCCATCTGTCCCCACGCCATCTGCGCATCAGCGCGCCAGTTGCCGAACAACCATCAATCAACCGCTTAGGCAACAGCGCGAAGTAGCGGCCCCATTCGTTAACAGGCAACCCGCCACGGCTCCAATGTTCCGCCACCATATATAAGCTCTTGAGAAAACCCTTCGATCTCAATCTAAGCTCCAGCAGCACTATCGCCATAGATGACGGTCCGATATTCACTGCTTCACAGTTCAATCTTGGCCTGCGTCTAGCGACTTTGTTCTAAGGGGTCGGATTTCTGCGACGCGGATTCGGGACGCGCCGTCTTGGATGAGGTTCCGCTCAAGCTGACGTCGACTCTGCTTATGATCGGCTTCAGAGTTGGTTTTTCCAGGCTCATGTCGAGTTTGCTAATGGTCGGCTTGCTATAGGTTTTCTTCAAGGGGCACTCCTCGGCATGGCTTCAGTCTGGCGGGGACTGCCGTGTGCGGGTTAGCTATCATGACGAAAAAAAGATGTGGGAAAATTTCACACATGTCAATGGGCGATGCATTGCTCGCGTATGCGAGTGCCTCCTTCCGTCATTGCCTATGCCCTTGTGGAAATAATCCCGCTGGCTATTTTCGGCACGGTCTTTGTGACTGACGGGTGAAGACTTTGATGAACAGATCGGAAGGGCGCTCTCTGGACGCCGCCGGGGTCCAGAACGCATTAAATAGGGTTCTTCGTCCCCTAGTGCGGCTGGCTATCAAGTGCGGGGTGACGTTTCCGACCTTCGTTGACCTGCTGCGGCAGCTTTATGTGAGTGTGGCGGAGCATGAATTCGCACTGTCTGACAAAGAACAGACAGACAGCAGGGTCAGCCTACTGACAGGCGTACATCGGAAGGAGGTCAGCCGGCTGAGAGGCGCTGGTGCTCCAGTCCGGGTGGTGCCTGAGTCTGTTTCGAGGACGAGTGCCATCGTTGCGCGCTGGCTCGCCGACCCGTTATTCGTCGACCGCCAAGGCCTTCCATTGCCTTTGCCCCGAACGGGCAAGGTCGGACAGGCGTCATTTGCCGGCCTCGTGGAAGCGGTGACCCGCGATTTGCGTCCAAGGGCGGTTCTGGACGATTGGCTCGATAGAAAACTTGTCGAAATCGACGAGGGCGACCGAATCGTGCTGATGGAAAGAGCCACTGTACCGCGAGAAGACGGCGAGGTTCGGCTCTATTACTTTGCCCGGAATCTTCAGGACCATGCTGCCGCTGCCGTCCAGAACGTGCTCGCCGATGAGCCAGCGTACCTCGAACGTGCTGTCCACTATGATGGACTTTCCCAAGAACTCGCCAGGGCGCTCGAGGCTCACAGCCGCAAGCTCGCGATTGAAATGCTCCTTCGTTTGAATAAGCATGCGAACAGGGCTGTTCGCAGCGATCCTGGCGGGACTAGCCGATGGAATTGCGGCATCTATATTCTCACCTCGGATGGGACCCCGGCTGGTGCCGAATTTTCACCTCAGCACGACGATACCAGCGGATCGGCTTCATGAGTTGGAGCCGGAGGCCGAAGTGGCGCTGAGGCAGCCAGCGGATCACCGGAGCGATCTTGTCGCCACCGTTCACGAGCGGACCTACGGCAACATCATGCCATGAATGCAACGGTCCGACCGGCCGGTCTTTGGGGTTGCGTTGGGGGACCGAAAGACAGGCCAGCCGGCGCAGCCGTTGATGGCTCGTTCAAGAAGAGGGGCGCTCGAGCTCTTTTGGGCGACTCCTTTCGGCGAACTTCCCATGGGACGGAAGCCTTCCGGCCCCGGCCCGTGCCGCATTGATCCATGCCAGAGCACCGGGCCTGGGCGCCCGCATCGTCCTGTCGGTTGATTGTCGGCGGCTCGTCTGCGGGCGCGGCGCCGGGCTCCGGCTGCAGCCAGCAAAGGGTAGATGGCCGCGATGGAGAACAGACCGAGCGCGAAAAGCGTGCGACGCATGACATGATCCTTTCCTGCGCGCTTCGGATGAAGGGTAGGATAAGGAAGGTCTTTCTTTGCCGCTTTGCTTCTGTGTATTGCTGAAGATTTTCGAAAAAGGAAGATTTGTTTCCGAATGTTTCCAGCGGCCTTGCAGAAACGTTCCGTTGCAATTTTCTGTGCCGCTCGGCGGCGTCGCTCCCTATAATCAAAGCGAAAAGGCAGGCGGGCAGACATGCAGGCACAACCCCATATCCTCGTCGTGGACGATGACCGCGAGATCAGGACGCTGCTCGGTCGCTATCTCGACGGGCAGGGGTTTCGCGTGTCGGTGGCGACGGACCGGCGCGAATGCGAGCAGAAGCTCGGCTCGGGCCAGTTCGACCTCATCGTGCTCGACGTCATGCTGCCTGACGGCTCCGGTCTCGACATCTGCCGGAGCCTCCGGGACCGCAAGCCGCATATCCCGGTCATCCTGCTGACTGCGCTGAAGGAGGACGTCGACCGCATCATCGGCCTGGAGGTCGGCGCCGACGACTATCTCGGGAAGCCGTTCAATCCGCGCGAGCTTTCTGCACGCATCCGCGCGGTGTTGAGGCGTTCGGCGCCGGAAGAAGCCGCCCCGCCCAAGGTTCGCGTCTATCATTTCGCCGGTTACCGGCTGGAGCCGGACACGCGCAAGGTGACGCATGCCGACGGCGCGCTGGTCGACCTTACCGGCGCCGAGTTTGATCTGCTTCAAGTTTTCGTCGAAAGGCCGGGCCGGCTGTTGTCGCGCGACCAGCTGCTCGATCTGACGCAAGGGCGCGAGCGCGAGCCGCTCGACCGGTCCGTCGACGTGCTGATGAGCCGGCTGCGCCGGAAGTTCGCCGAGGCGGGCGAGGAGAACCTGTTCAAGACCGTGCGCAACGGCGGCTATCAACTGACCGCGCGCGTCGAGACCGCGGAGACCGGGGCATGACCTCGCTGCGCCGGCGGCTGATCATCCTTCTCGTCGTTTCGATCCTCGGCGTCGTTGGGCTCGCCACCTTCGTCGCGATCAAGGTGCTCGGCGGGCCGTCGCCGGAACTGATCATGGGGCCGCTCGCCCACCAGATCCAGTACATGGTGCAACTGGCTCCCGCCCGCGCGCCGAATTCAAGCGATGCGCCCATCATCGTGAAGGATCGCCCGGCCGACGGCTTCGAGGACGGCAAGCACACCAAGGTGCTGAACGAGATCCTGCGCCAGAACGGCCTCGATGTTTCGGCGGTTGTCAGCCGCCATGCCGGCGCGCCGGGAATGGTCGCTTCCGTCGAGTTGCCC
>NZ_RZST01000290.1:0-7592 GCF_003997575.1 Mesorhizobium sp. M1A.F.Ca.IN.022.07.1.1 | reverse complement strand
ATCGTGGCGCCTTCAGCCATATCGAAGGCGCCACGATCGCTTCCAATTGCGATGTCGGGCCGTTCGCGCGGCTGCGGCCGGGCGCCGATCTGCGGCAAAAGGCCAAGGTCGGCAATTTCTGCGAGGTCAAGCAGGCAACGATCGAGGAAGGCGCCAAGGTCAACCACCTGACTTATGTCGGCGACGCGCGGGTCGGTGCTGGGGCGAATATCGGCGCTGGCACCATCACCTGCAACTATGACGGCTTTTCCAAATTCTTCACCGATATCGGCGAGGGCGCGTTCGTCGGCTCCAACTCCGCGCTGGTGGCGCCGGTCACGATCGGCAAGGGTGGCTACATCGCTTCGGGCAGCGTGATCACCGAGAGCGTGCCCGACGATGCGCTGGCCTTCGGCCGCGCCCGCCAAAAGACGCTGCCCAGAAAAGGCAAGGAATTGCGCGAGCGCTTCGCGTCGGCGGCCGCGGCGAAGAAAAGAGCCGCGGAATGATCGTCAAAGGACGTTTGCTGGGCCGGCGCCGCTGGCGCCAACCATAAATGATCGAGCACCGCGCCGCGAAAAACCAACCATTTGCAGTAACCGGATTGCAAGCGCGGCGTGTCATGGTGCATCAGTCGCAAAACCGTTCCGGGTGACACCGAACGAAACGCAAAGTGACTTTCGCGGCAGGCCGGCCATCCGTAAATAGCGCTGGGTTTTCGCGGGGAATCGGGGGCAGCATATGTGCGGTATCGTTGGAATTGTCGGCCATTCACAGGTCGCGCCGCTGATCGTCGATGCGCTGAAGCGGCTCGAATATCGCGGCTATGACTCGGCCGGCGTCGCCACCATCGAGAATGGCACGCTCGGCCGCCGCCGCGCCGAAGGCAAGCTGATCAATCTCGAACGCCGGCTGAAAGAAGATCCGCTGGAAGGCACGATCGGCATCGGCCATACCCGCTGGGCGACCCATGGCGTGCCGAACGAGACCAATGCGCATCCGCATTTTTCCGAAGGCGTCGCGATTGTCCACAACGGCATCATCGAGAACTTCGCCGAGCTGCGCGACGAGCTCTCCCGCGATGGCTACAAATTCGCCTCTCAGACGGACACCGAGGTCGTCGCGCATCTGGTCGCGCGGGAGCTCGCCAAGGGGCTGAAGCCGGTCCAGGCAGCGCACCAGGCGCTGAAGCGGCTCTCGGGGGCGTTTGCGCTGGCGATCATGTTCAAGGGCGACGAGGATCTGATCGTCGGCGCCCGCAACGGTCCGCCGCTTGCCGTCGGCCATGGCGACGGCGAGATGTTTTTGGGCTCGGACGCGATCGCGCTGGCGCCTTTCACCAACGCAGTCACCTATCTCGAAGATGGCGACTGGGCGGAAGTGCGTCGCAACAGCGTCACCATCTATGACGCCGACGGCAAGAAGGTCGACCGCAAGCGCCAGCAGTCGCTCTCGACCAGCTTCATGGTCGACAAGGGCAACCGCCGCCATTTCATGGAAAAGGAAATCCATGAGCAGCCGGAGGTGATCTCGCACACGCTGGCGCATTATGTCGATTTCGTCTCCGGCGTGTCGAGGCCGCTCGATCTGCCCTTCGACTTTGCCAAGATCGGCCGGTTGGCGCTCTCGGCCTGCGGCACCGCCTATCTGGCCGGGCTGATCAGCAAGTACTGGTTCGAGCGCTATGCGCGGCTGCCGGTCGACATCGACGTCGCCTCGGAATTCCGTTACCGCGAGATGCCGTTGTCAGCGAATGACGCGGCCTTCTTCATCTCGCAGTCGGGCGAGACCGCCGACACGCTGGCTTCCCTGCGCTACTGCCGCCAGGCCGGCATGAAGATCGGCGCGGTCGTCAATGTGCGCGAATCGACCATGGCGCGCGAATCCGACGTCGTGCTGCCGACGCTTGCCGGGCCGGAGATCGGCGTCGCCTCGACCAAGGCTTTCACCTGCCAGCTCTCCGTGCTGGCCTCGCTCGCAGTGCGGGCCGGCGTGGCGCGCGGGACGATCTCGCGCGATGAGGAGAAGCGGCTGGTGCGGGAGCTTTCCGAGGCGCCGCGCTTTGCCACACAGGTGCTGAAGCTCGACGAGCAGATCGAACGCATCTCGCGTGAGCTGTCCCGCTACAAGGATGTGCTCTATCTCGGCCGCGACACCAATTTTCCACTAGCCATGGAAGGTGCGCTGAAGCTCAAGGAAATCTCCTACATCCACGCCGAAGGCTATGCCGGCGGCGAGCTGAAGCACGGACCGATCGCGCTGATCGACGAGAACATGCCGGTTATCGTGATCGCGCCGCATGACCGCATCTTCGAAAAGACGGTTTCCAACATGCAGGAAGTCGCGGCGCGCGGCGGCAAGATCATCCTGATCACCGACGCCAAGGGCGCGGCCCAGGCCGGCATCAAGTCGATGGAGACGATCATCCTGCCCGAAGTACCTGAGATCATCGCGCCGATCATCTACGCGCTGCCGATCCAGATGCTCGCCTATTTCACCGCGGTGTTCATGGGCACCGATGTCGACCAGCCCCGCAATCTGGCGAAATCGGTCACGGTGGAATAGCACTGTCACTGCTTCTTTTGGGCACCGTAGTTCGAAGTATGGCTTGCCGATGGCCCTTTCACTCCTCGAGGGGCGTCGCGGAATGGATCCTGGGTCTACGCCGCGTCGCTTCGCTCCTTGCTCCGCGCGTGGATGACGAAGGGAGGGGTGTTGCAGCCAGTCGCGAACGCAGGAGCTTCCATTTGGAACGCTGAAAGCCGCTTCATAGAGAGCGCTCTTTAAAAACTTCGCAGTTCCAAACCGAATTGCGGTTCACTAAAGTTCAACCGCAATCTGCGCCGCGGTGATCCTATGTCCGACGCCCTGAAGACCTCTGGCATGACCCGGCTCAGGAATTACTTCCTGACGGGCTTCATCGTCTGCGCGCCGCTGGCGATCACCGCCTATATCGCCTGGTCGCTCATCGGCTGGGTCGATTCCTGGGTGAAGCCCTACATTCCCGCCCGCTACAATCCGGACACCTATCTGCCGTTTCCGGTCCCCGGCTTCGGGCTGATCGTGGCGCTGGTGCTGATCACGTTCATCGGTTTCATGACGGCCAACATCGTCGGCCGCGCAATCGTCAATTTCGGCGAGCGGCTGCTTGGCCGCATGCCGCTGGTGCGCGGTATCTACCGCTCCCTGAAGCAGATTTTCGAGACGGTGCTGTCAAACAAGGGCGACATGTTCCGCCAGGTCGGGCTGGTCGAATATCCGCGCAAGGGAGTCTGGTCGCTGGTCTTCGTCGCCAGCGAGAAGGAAACCGAGATCAACCAGAAGCTCGACCAGGAAGGCGATCCGTTGATCGCGGTGTTCATGCCCTGCACGCCGAACCCGACCACAGGCTTCCTGATGTATGTTTACAAATCCGAGATCGTGCTGCTCGACATGACGATCGAGGACGGCGCCAAGCTGATCGTTTCGGCCGGCATGGTGGCGCCGGAGGTCAAGGCCAAGCTGGTGACGCTGAACGGCGAGCCGATCGAAGGGCCGCTTGCCAATCCGGCGCTGGGCGCGGCTCAGCCGGCGCGCAGCAGCCGAACCGCCTCGTCGCGCCCGAACAGGTAGAGCAACAGCCGCAGCGCCTCGCCGCGCCCAGACTGCAATTCGGGGTCGCGCGACAGGATCAGCCTTGCGTCGTCGCGGGCGGCTTCCAGCAGGTCGGCATGGAACTCGATGCGCGCGACCTGGAAACCTGGCGTGCCGGACTGGCGGGTGCCCAGCAGTTCGCCTTCGCCGCGCAGCTTCAGATCCTCCTCGGCTATGCGGAAGCCGTCCTCCGTCTCGCGCATCACTGACAGCCGGCGCTTCGCCGTCTCACCGAGCGGATCCTTGTAGAGCAGCACGCAGGACGAGGGCTTGTCGCCGCGCCCGACCCGGCCGCGCAACTGGTGCAACTGGGCAAGGCCGAAGCGCTCGGCATGCTCGATGACGATGATCGTGGCGTCCGGCACGTCGACGCCGACCTCGATGACGGTGGTGGCGATCAATATGCGCGTTTCGCCCTGCTTGAAGGCGCGCATCGCATCGTCCTTCTCTGCCCCTTTCATGCGGCCATGGACGAGGCCGATCTGTTCGCCGAAGAGCGGCTTCAGCGAAGCGAAGCGGTCTTCCGCCGACATCAGCTTGATCTCTTCGGATTCCTCGACCAGCGGACAGATCCAGTAGATCTTCTGACCCTCGGCGACGGCGTCGACCATGCGCCCGACCAACTCGTCCAGCCGCTCCATTGGCAAAGTGACGGTGCGTATCGGCTGGCGGCCCGCCGGCTTTTCGGTGAGCTTCGAGACATCCATGTCGCCGAAGGCGGTCAGCACCAGCGTGCGCGGAATGGGCGTCGCCGTCATCACCAGCATATCGGGCGCGTCGCCTTTGGCGGTGATGGCGAGACGCTGGTGGACACCGAAGCGGTGCTGCTCGTCGACGACGGCAAGCACGAGGTCGTGGAAGGTCACCGTCTCCTGGAACAGCGCGTGCGTGCCGACGACAATGTCGATCGCACCGCTGGCGAGGCCTTCCAGTGTTTTGGCGCGTTCGCGGCCCTTCTCGCGGCCGGTAAGGACGGCGACGCTGAGGCCGGCTTTTTCCGCCAGCGGGGCGATGGTCGCCAGATGCTGCCGCGCCAGGATTTCGGTCGGCGCCATCAGCGCAGCCTGGCCGCCTGCCTCGACCGCGCGCCCCATGGCAAGCAGCGCGACCACCGTCTTGCCGGAGCCGACATCGCCCTGCAGCAGACGCAGCATGCGTTCGGGGTTGGCCAGGTCGGCGTTGATTTCGCCGAGCGCGAATTCCTGGCTGGGGGTGAGCTTGTAGGGCAGGGCAGCGCGCAGTTTCTCGACAACGCGCCCGTCGCCGACCAGCGGCCGGCCCGAAAGGCGGCGGATTCTGGCGCGCACCAGCGCCAGCGACACCTGCCCTGCCAGGAGCTCGTCATAGGCCAGGCGCCGCCAGGCCGCACCCTCGACGGCAACGTCGATCGGGTCCTTGGGATAGTGGATGCGGGTGAGCGCATCGCCGAAGGACGGAAAGGTGTGGCGGCGCATGAAGGCGTCGTCCTGCCATTCCGGCAGTTCCGGCAAGCGGCCGAGCGCCTGTCCGATGGCGCGGCGCAGCACTTTTGCGGACAGGCCGGCGGTTAGCGGATAGACGGGCTCGACCAGCGGCAGGCCCTCGGCCTCGTCGAGCGGCGCGATATGGTCGGGATGAACCATGGTCGGGCGGCCGTTGAACCATTCCATGCGGCCGGAGATTACGACGCGCTCGTCCTCAGGCAGCATCTTCTGCAGATAGGCGGCATGGGCATGGAAGAAGGTCAAGGCGATCTCACCGGTGTCGTCATGGGCGTAGATCCGGTAGGGCACGGACCTGTTGCCGCGCGGCGGCGGCTGGTGACGGTCGACCCGCACCTCGAGTGTTACGATCTGGCCTTCGGCCGCTAGCGCGATGCCAGGCCGATTGCGGCGGTCGATAACCGTGTTGGGCAGCACGAACAGAAGATCGGCGGCGCGCGCGGCGCGGTCGCCGAGATCGGCCGGCACGACACGTTCGATCATGGTCCCGACCTTCTGGCCGACGCCGGCGAGCGAGGTGATCGGGACGAACAGGGGATCGAGGATGGAAGGACGCATCTCGTCAGCTTATGTCGCGGAGGCCGCAGCGCAAAGGCTGACACCAATCGCTATCCACGCTATATGCGCCGCTTCGAACAGGGATGTAGCGCGATGACCGGAACACAGCGATCAAGCGAGGGCCTGGACGTCCGCCGCCGCAAGCTGCTGTTCCGCTCCTGGCATCGCGGCATGCGCGAGATGGATCTCATCCTGGGATCCTTCGCCGATGCCGAGATCGGCGCCTTGACCGCCGACGAAATCGACCAATATGAAAAGCTCCTCGAAATCCCCGACACCGAATTCCTGCCGATGATCACCGGCGAGCGCCCGGTTCCGCCCGATATCGATTGCGCGGTGCTGCAGAAGATCCTGGCGTCGCGCCGGACCATGACATTTTGAAAGAAGCATGAGTCTCATTCCCTCCATTGGCCTGCCGAAGGGCCGCGCCGGCCAGTTCATCGTCGATGGCGTCGCCGACGGTTACGAAGCTTTCGCGCTGGCGCGGACGGCGCAGGAGATCGCGCCCGACAAGCCGGTGCTGTTCGTCGCGCGCGACGGCCAGCGGCTGCCGGCGATCATCGATGCGCTCGCCTTTGCCGCTCCCGGCCTGCCGGTTCTGGAACTGCCTGCCTGGGACTGCCTGCCTTACGATCGTGTCTCGCCGGGCGCGGATGCCGCCGCGCGGCGCCTCGACGCGCTCTCCGCCATCGTTGCGCTGGCGAAAAAGCCGCACCGCGCCGTTATCCTCACGACGGCCAATGCGCTCTTGCAGCGCATTCCGCCGGCCGAACTGATCGAGGCGCAGACCTTCCACGCCAAGCCCGGCAACCAGATCGACATGAACGTGCTGATCGCGCGGCTGGAGAATTCCGGTTTCGAGCGCGTGCCGACCGTGCGCGACGTCGGCGAGTTCGCGGTGCGCGGCGGCATTCTCGACCTCTTCGCGCCCGGCTGGAGCGAGGCGCTGAGGCTCGACTTCTTCGGCGACACGCTGGAATCGATCCGCGTCTTCGACGTGGCGACCCAGCGCACGACCGGCCAGCGCAAGTCGATGGCGCTGCAGGCGATGAGCGAGGTGGCGCTGACGCCGGAAACGATCAGCCGCTTCCGCCGCTCCTATATCGAAGCCTTCGGCGCGCCGTCGCGCGACGATGCGCTCTATGCAGCCGTCAGCGAAGGACGGCGCTTTGCCGGCATGGAGCACTGGCTGCCTTTCTTCTACGAGCAACTGGAGACGGTGTTCGACTATCTGCCGGACGCGCCTGTCATCTTCGATCATCTCGCGCATGAGGCGCTGGCCGAGCGCCATACGCTGATCCTCGATCACTATGAGGCGCGGCGGAAGCAGGCTGACGGCGCGCTGAAAGATGCCGTGCCCTACAAGCCGGTGGCGCCGGATCTGCTCTATCTCTCGCCGGAAAATCTCAAAGCCTCGCTCGGACCGCGCGAGGACATTGATTTCACCGTCTTCGACGCACCCGATGTCGGCGGCAAGAAGGTCTTCCATGCGGGCTCGCGGCAAGGCCGCAGCTTCGCCGAGGAGCGCGCCGACCCGAACAGCAATGTCTTCGACGTGGTGGTGAAGCATATTGCCGACGAGCGCGCCGCGCGCCGCCGCGTCATCGTCGCCGGCTGGACCGAGGGCTCGCTCGACCGCCTCGGCCAGATCCTCGCCGAGCATCATCTCGGCAACCTGAAACCGGTGGCGACTCTTTCCGAGGTCGAAAAGCTCGAGCCGGGGCAGGCCGGTCTTGCCGTGCTGCCGCTCGAATCCGGCTTCGAGACCGACGGGATGGTCGTCGTCGCCGAACAGGACATTCTAGGCGACAGGCTGATCCGCCGCTCCAAGCGCAAAAAGCGTGCCTCCGACTTCATTGCCGAAGCATCGTCGCTGTCATCCGGCGACATCGTCGTTCACGCGGACCACGGCATCGGCCGATTCATTGGTCTGCGCACCAT
>NZ_RZST01000028.1:0-28498 GCF_003997575.1 Mesorhizobium sp. M1A.F.Ca.IN.022.07.1.1 | reverse complement strand
CCATGGCGACGGCGCGCTCGGCAAGCGCCTTCGGGTCGGAGGCGGCGGTGGCCGAGACGCTCGCCACGCGCTGGCCGACGAAGACGCGCAGGGACACGTCCTCGCTTTCCGACGATTCGGTGCCTTCGACCTTGCCCAGCCGCACCGACACGCCGGCCGAACGGCCGCGCACGGCGACCGCGTCGGCGGCGTCCGCCCCGGCGCGCTTGGCCGCCTCGACGAGCGCCGCGACGCGGCCGGTCAGTTTCCCTGCGTCGAGCGTGTTGGTCATGGTTAGTCCTGTTTGTTCAAGCTGTGCGGGAGGGCAGATGCTGCCGCACATCCATGGATGTCGGGCCGCCATCTCTGGAAGCCCGCACAATCGTCTTGGATGCTGCTGCACCATCTATTGTTCCACCACCGCTTGTGCAATGGCGGATGCGGCAATCTCAAGGCAATCGCGGCCCTTCGCAGCGCACTGCCCCGCCGTAACCGCGTGAACAGTGCGGATTAGCCGGCCACCGGCGCCCAGATCACATCTTCAATCCTGGCGGCGCCGGTTGCCAGCATCACCAGCCGGTCGAAGCCGAGGGCCGAGCCGCTCGCCTGCGGCATGATGGCAAGCGCGGTGAGGAAATCCTCGTCCAGCGGATAGCGCTCGCCATAGATGCGCTCCTTCTCGTCCATCTCGGCGACGAAGCGGCGGCGCTGCTCGGCCGGATCGGTGAGCTCGCCAAACGCATTGGCGAGCTCGACGCCGCAGCAGTAGAGCTCGAAGCGTTCGGCGACGCGCGGGTCCTCCGCGCTCGGCCGGGCAAGGGCCGCCTCGGAGACTGGATAGCCATAGAGGATTGTCGCCCGTCCCTGCCCCAGCGCCGGCTCGACCTTTTCCACCATCACGCGGCTGAACAGGTCGGCCCAATTGTCGTCGGGCGCGGTGCGCAGGCCGGCGCGGACCAGGCCCTGGTGGAGCGCTTCGCGGTCGGTGCTGCCGTCGGCGCCGACGGTCGCCAGCAGATCGATGCCGGCATGGCGCATGAATGCTTCCGCCACGCTCAGCCGCTCCGGCTCGGCGAAGGGATCGGCCTCGCGGCCACGAAACCGAAAGCTTTTGGCCCCGGCCTTCTCCGCGGCGAGCGCCAGAAATTCGGCGCAGTCGGCCATCAGGCGCTCATAGGCCTCGCCGACGCGGTACCATTCGAGCATGGTGAATTCGGGATGATGCAGCGGCCCACGCTCGCGGTTTCGGTAAACGGAGCCCAGGCTGAAGATGCGCTTCTCGCCGGCGGCAAGCAGCTTCTTGCAGGCGAATTCCGGCGAGGTGTGAAAGTATAACGGCTGGCGCGACGCGTCCGGCGCGATCGCCTCGGTGACGAAGGCCGCAAGGTGCGCCTCGTTGCCGGGCGAAACCTGCAGGGCGGCCGTCGTCACCTCAACGAAATCGCGCTCCGCGAACCAACCGCGCAAGGCGGCGGCAATGGCGTTGCGCGCCATCAGCCTTGGCCGGCGGTCGGCATGAACATGCGGCGTCCACCAGGGCGAAGCGGTGGTCATGGGCGGGAAAATCGCCGAGGAGGCTGGCGGTTCGACGCAAGATGCGCTACGGCGCACGCGATGGCCGCCGTCGCCGCTTCGTGGGCAAAGACGCTTGCAGGCCGAAAAACTCGATTGGGATTGAATATCGTGGTCAAGGTCATCGCCAGTTCCTTACGCAAAGGCAACGTCGTCGATAAGGACGGCAAGCTCTATGTCATCCTCTTTGCCGAAAACATCCACCCTGGCAAGGGCACGCCGGTGACGCAGCTCGACATGCGCCGCATCGGCGACGGGGTGAAGATCTCGGAGCGCTACCGCACGACCGAGATGGTCGAGCGCGCCTATGTCGAGGAGCGCGAGCACACCTTCCTCTATTCCGACGGCGAAGGCTTCCATTTCATGAACCCGGAAAGCTACGACCAGGTCGTGGCCTCAGAAAGCGTGGTCGGCGACATGGCGCCCTACCTGCAGGAAGGCATGGCGGTGCAGCTAGCGCAGTTCAACGGCGCGCCGATCTCGCTGACGCTGCCGCAGCGCGCTGTCTTCGAGGTGGTCGATACCGAGCCGGTCACCAAGGGCCAGACGGCGTCCTCGTCCTACAAGCCGGCCGTGCTCTCCAACGGCGTGCGCACCGCCGTGCCGCCGCACATCACCACCGGGACGCGCGTAGTGGTGATGACCGCCGACGGCTCCTATGTCGAGCGCGCCAAGGACTGAGGTTTCCACAGCACCCCAGCTGACACGGCTCATCTGCGGCCAGGCGGGCCTATCGTCAGCACGGTTTGTCCGCCGTCTGGGTGTGAGGCCCTGACCCGAAGCGGATTTACAAGTTGCCGCGACGTGGACGGCAGATCCGCGCCGCGGCGCCGGTGGTTCGACGCACCGCATCTCTCGAACGAAGCCGGAGTGCGCTCAACGCTAGATTGGCCGACCGATCCACCGCACGATTTCATAGGCAGGCATCGGGCGGCGAAAGCCCTTCAGCGTCAGTTCGCCAACAGGAACGGATTCGACCAACGACTCGACAGCTCCGAGGACCCGTTGGCTAACAAGAATCTGGCGCGATTTGGCCTCCTCGCATAAACGGGCGGCATGGTTCGACACGGTGCCGATGACGGCATAGTCCGAGCGCTGATCAAAACCGATGCGCCCGATGGTTGCGTGGCCCCTGGCAATGCCGATCCCAAAGCCAAGCAAATAGTCCCGCTTGCGCCATCGCTCGGAATGCTCGTCAATCGCTTCGCGCATTGCGGCAGCCATCGAGACAGCTCTCTCGCTGTGGTCGGCACATGGCATTGGATCGTTGAAAACCACGACGATACCGTCGCCCACGAACCGCTCGAGCGTCCCCTCGTGACGGACGATTTGTTCGCCGAGACAGGAATGATACTCGGCCAGAACTGTCATGACTTCTTCGGGTTCGGCGGTCTCTGCAAACGCAGTGAAGCCGCGCAAATCGCAAAAGACAACCGTCACCTCGCGGCGGTGGCTCTGCAAGAGCGCATCTCCATTGCCCGCCGCAACGATGAGGTCCGCGACCTGTTCGGGCAGGAACCGCCTGAGCCGCGCCATTCGCTCGAGCTCCGTCACCTGGCCGGCCACGGTTTGCTGGAGCGAGCGGTTCCAGTCGGAAAGTTGCGCGGCTTGGTCCTCGAGGCGTTTGGCTTGGCTCGCGACAATGTCGTGAAGCGCCTTCTGGCGCAACATCGAGCGCACCCGCGCCAGCAGCGCCCTGTGCTCGAAGGGCTTTGTCAGATAGTCGTCGCCACCGGCGTCCAGCCCGTCGACCACGTCGCGCGTGTCGGCTTTCGCGGTGACCAGAATGACGGGGATCGATCGCAGCGAGTGATCCTGCTTGAGCATGCGGACCACACTGATGCCGTCGAGCTTCGGCATCATGATGTCGAGCAGGATCAGATCCGGCGTGAGTTCGCGGGCTTTCGCAAGCCCCTCTTCACCATCGGCGGCGGTTACAACTTCATAGCCATTCGCCTCGAGGCGCATGCGCAGGATCTCGAGGTTTTCCGGAGTATCGTCGACCGCGAGAATGCGAGGCAGATCGTGCAAGGTGTTGCCTCCCTCAAGAAAGGAAACCGCGAATCTCGGAAAGCAGCTGGCGTGGACTGAATGGCTTGGCAATGTAACCATCGCACCCAGCACCAAGGGCTTTCGCCTTGTCGCCCGACAACGCGTAGGAGGTGACGGCGATAATCGGAATGTGCCGGAGCGCCGGGTCGGCCTTGATGCGGCGGGCCGCTTCATATCCGTCGATCACCGGGAGCTGAATGTCCATAAGGATCAGGTCTGGCCTGTGTGCTGCGGCTGCAGCGATGCCGGCGGCGCCGTCCGCCGCCTCGATCAGTTCGTATTCGGTGGTGGCAATGAGATCGCGGATGATTTGGCGGTTGTCCTCGGTGTCTTCCACCATCAGGATTCGTTTGCTCATGCGGCCCTCACGTCCTCATTCATCCGGATCGGGACCTTCAGACGGAACGTCGACCCCGACCCGATCACGGACTCGACGTCTAAGGTTCCGCCATGCATTTCGGCGATGCGCTTCGAGATCGCCAGGCCAAGACCTGTGCCACCTTTCTGCCTGGTGCTGCTGTTGTCGACTTGCTGGAATTCTTCGAAGATGAGAGCCTGGTCTTTGGACGCAATGCCGGGACCGGTGTCTCGGACGGTGATCTCGAAGTTCCCATCGACCGCATCGGCAAGAATGTCGACTGCACCTGTTTCGGTGAACTTGACGGCATTGCCTGCGAGATTGAGCAGAATCTGCGTCAAACGGCGTTCGTCCCCACGGCCGATTGGAAGGTTCTCGGCAACAGTCGCTGAAAGCTCAAGACCCTTCGCCCGTGCCAGCGGCTCGACCGCCGTAAGGGTCGATCGGACAATCTGCGCGACGGAGTAGTCCTCGATCGCCAGCGTGAGCTGGCCGGCTTCGATCTTGGACAGGTCGAGCACGTCGTTGATGAGCCCGAGGAGGTGACGGCCGTTTGCCTGCACACGCGCGACGGTCGCCTTTGCCTTGTCCGGGAGTTCGCCATAGATGCCGTCGACCAGCAGTTCTGTGAAGCCCAGAACTGAATTGAGCGGTGTCCTGAGTTCGTGGCTCATATTCGCCAGGAACTGGGACTTGTGGCGGCTGGCTGCTTCCAGCTCCTCGCCTTTCTCCTCGATCTCGCGGAACAGCTTGGCATTCTGGATCGCGACCACCGATTGGGCTGCGAAGGTCTCCAACAGGTGAACAACTTGCTCATCGAAGGCGCCTGGCTTGTGGCGCCTGACGACCAATGCACCGACGATCTTGTTGGGCCTCAGCAGCGGAACGATCAGGATGCCGCGATATCCGGCGTCGAGGATCGTCTTTCTCACAAGGAAGGATGAGGTTTCCTTGCCGAGGTCGGGAAACTGCACCGGCATGCACCGTCCGGGCGCGTCGCCAATACCCATATCGGCCAGCCCGATCGTCTGCTGCGAGACTGCGGCGATAAGCTCATCGCTCATCCCAAAGTTTGCGCGAGGGCGGAATTGCTGCCGCGTGCTGCTGAACACATAGATCGTGCCAGCATCCGTCGCCGACAACTGGACCGCCTTGGCAACGATCGTCTTCAGCACCGTGTCGAGATCCAGCGTCGAATTGACCGCCTTGCTCACTTCGCCGAGCGCCTCGAGCTCACCAACCGACGCCGCAAGCTCGCGCGTCCGTGCCTGCACCGCCTCGAAGAGCCGCGCATTTTCGATGGCGATCACGGCCTGGTCGGCAAATGTCTCGACGAGCGCGATCTCCTTGGGACTGAACGGTTGCGGTTCAGCCCTCGTCATGACGAATACGCCAACGAGATCACCTTCCCGCAACAGGGGGGCAGCGAGGACGGTGCGGAATCCGCCTGCCTCAGCGATCAAGGCGACGCGGTAGTCCGGATCAGCGGTCACGTCTTCGATTTGCACGATCCGCCGTTCTTCGATTACGCGCCCTACGGCGGAGCCTCGCCCAGCGGCAAGCGCTGGAAGTGGATTGGCGTCGACATAGGCACGGAAACTGGGCGGGTAGCCAAGCGTCGACACATAGCGGAATACGCCATCAAGCAACTGCACGATGCCACCCTTGTCGGCGCGACAGAGCCTGACAGCCGATTCCACCAACGTATCGAGCACCACCTGTAGATCGAAGGTAGAGCGGCTGATGACCTTCAGAACGTCTGCAGTGGCTGTCTGCTGCTGAAGGGCTTCGTCGAGCTGCTGGGTGCGTGTCTCAATCTCTTGATACAGGCGCCCCAGCTGGTCGGAGGTCTGGTTGACGTTAGCGGCGAGCACTCCAAGTTCGTCGCGATTGGCGACGGCCACCCGTTGCGCGAAGTCGCCGGCCGCTATCTGGCTGAGACGCGTCTCGATCTTCTTGACCGGTTCGATCAACGACCAGGAGATGATGTAACCGAGCCCCAACGCCAGCAGGATACTGCCCACGGCAAACGAAACCACGATCAGTCTGGACGTGCCGTACGCACCCTCGGTCGTTTCGATGGCCGCCACCATGTCGGCTTCGGCCATGTTGACCAGCTGGTTTGTCAGCCGCTCGAGGCGATCAGCCGACGGTATGATTTCATCAAGCTGAACCTTGCGCGCCTCCTCGGTACGGCCCGCGCGGACAAGCTCTGCCACGTGCGTCACCCCGGCCGTCAGTCGTTCGTACTCTTGCCTGACCTGGCCAAGCACTTCCACCTCGGCTTTGGCGACGAACTCCATGCGCTCGAGGTCGTAGCCGAACTGATTGAGCTGGCGCAGCGCCGTATCCAGCATCCGGTTATCCTGTAGCAACAGGGCGGTGGAGATACCGTAGAGCTGGGTGGTCGTATCGTGCTGTACTTGGCGGTAGGCCGCGATCCTGCGCTGCAGCTTGATCAGCTCGTTGGTCTGATCGTTGACCCCACTCAGCACCTGCAACCCGACGGCACCGAGCACGATCAGCAGGCCGACGATCGACAGGAACGCGATCAAGAGCTTGGTCTGGACGCGCGCCGGCAGCCGGGCAACCCAGCCAACGAGCCAGTTCGTTATGCTATTTGGTTTCGTCCAAGAGGCCGAGAAGGTCACCCCGGAACTCCTCCAAGTCGAACCGGACGCCAAGATATTGTACTCGCAAGATGCCATTCGGGTCTACGAGCGAGGTCAACAAGGTATGGTCGACATCACCGTTCGCCGCCTGTTTCGCGAAGACCCCATATTTCCGTCCAACCTCATGGACAATCGCCGGATCGCCGGTAAGAAACGACCAGCCCTTCAGATCGGCGCCAAAATTCTGCGCATATTCCTTCAAAACGTCGGACGTATCGCGCTCCGGGTCGACGGTGATCGAAATGAAGGCGATCTTGGGTCCGAACGCACTGCCCAACTTTTCCTGCACGCTGGCCATCTGGGCGGTCAGCATGGGACAGACGTCGGTACAGTGCGTATAGATGAATGCAATGGCGATCACCTTGCCGCGAAAGTCGTGCAGCGAGACGCGCGCCCGGTCCTGCGATGTCAGCGTAAAGTCCGGAGCCGGTCCGATTGCCGGCAATCGCTCATCGTGCTGCGCGTCATGCGCCTGCGCTGGCCCGGCCATCAGCGCCAGCAGCAAGATGCGGGCCGCCAACCCGCTCACGTCTTGAGCTCACGCTTCAGCTGCTCCAGGAATCGCCAGTCTGTTCCCTCGGCGATGATCTGCTGTGGGCTCGACTTGATCATGCCCGTCTCCTGCATGCGCAACGCGTAGAAGCGCATCGAGGCTTCGGCATCGTAGTCCCGCCATACGCCGTATCGCGTGTCGCTCAGCGTTTGCAGCGCGATTTCGTAGCTGGGGACGAAACCTCGATCGACCATTTGCGCTGCACTCCATGCGGGATCCGAAATGCATAGGTCGGCGCCCTTGAGGATGGCCCTGAGCACGCGCTTGGTCGCCACCGGGTATCTGTTCACGTAGTCCGCAGCGGCCGAGGTCATGCAGCAGAAGTGCTGCGACCAAGGGCGATCGAGGGTGGTGTTGAGGATCGTGTGACCGATTTTCTTTGCGCGCAGTTGCTGCGTCTCCGGCGGCGTGAAGAGATATGCATCGAACTTTCCGTCGGCGAAGGCTTCCACCGGCTTGCTTTCCTCGATCCATTCGATGTCGTTGACGGGATCCAGTCCAATATAGGCGGCCATCAGGGCGACCAGCACGCGCGACGGCGCATGGATGTCATGCATGCCTACCCGCTTGCCCTTGAGATCGGGGATGCCTTGGATGCCGTCGTTGGCGATCAGCTCGAGGCACCCCGAATGCAGACCGCCAAGCACCCTGATTGGCACGCCCGCGTCGATCGATGCGACATGGACCGGCGCGTAGTTCATGCTGAAATCCGTGTCGCCGCGTGCAATCCACACCGCCTGATCGACTTTCTCGTCGCCCTGTACGTAGCGGATGTCGGTGAAGCCCTCCGCTTTGAGGAACTCTCCGGCCAGGTACATCCCTGCCCAGCAGTAGGCGCCATCGATCCACCGCGGCAAGCGAACGGAGGTCGTTTCAGGGGGTGCCTCGGCCCAAGCGTCAGTCGTTGCGCCGATGAGAGCTGCAGCGCCTGCTGCCGCAGCTCCGGCCATGAAGTGGCGACGGTTCTGGATGATTTGCATGGGGTTCTCCCTCGCGTGGTAAATGGGCACGCGGCTGGCCGCCCAGTCAGGTCTTCAGCTCGTGCTTCAGTTCGTTGAAGAAACGCCAGTCGGTGCCTTGGGCCAACAGCTTCTGGGGGGTGCTCCTCAGCATCCCGACCTCGTGGAGACGCAGGGCGTAGAAGCGCAGGGTGTCCTCAGCGCTATACTCACGCCAACCGTAGGGGATCGCCTTCATGACCTGGAGGGCATGGTCATAGCGCTTAGTATAGCCCTGCTGCACCAAGAACTGGGCGGACTGCTCGGGCTCGTTGGTGCAGAAATCCGCCGCTTTCAAGATGGCGCGGAGGGCGCGTTTGGTGGCCACCGGATGCGTACGGACGAACTCCCGCTCCCCAGCCAACATACAACAGAAGTATTGCGACCAGGGCCGGTCCACGGTGCTGCTGATCACCACATGGCCGATCTGCTGCTCCCGCATCTCCTGCGGTTCGGGGGGAAAGCCCAAATAGGCATCGATCTTCCCCTCACTCAGGAGCCGGATGGACTCGGCTCCCGGATGCATGACGAAGTGTATGTCCTTATGGAGGTCCAGGCCGACATACGCCGTCATAGTGGCGAGAAAGACGTATCGGCTGGAATCTAGCGCTGGCACGGCCACGGTCTTCCCCTTGAGATCGCGGATCGACTGGATGCGATCGGTCCCGAACAGCTCAAAGCAGCCGACGTGAAGGCCTGCCAGGATGACGATGGGATCCCCCGCCTCCAGGCGGAGAAGGAGCGGGGCGGCGAAATGCGCACTGAGGTCGGCTTCACCGGAGGCGAGGGCCGGCGCGATGTCTGCGGTCCCCTCTCTTTGGAGGTAGTGCACCTCGGTGAACCCTTCGCTGCGCAACAGTTCTTCGGCTACATACTGGGGGGCCTGACAGATGCTGGGAACCCGGACGAGCCGGATCCGCGTCGTCTCAGGCGGTGGCTCCGCAGCGGCGCGCCTGGGGTGCCAGCCCAGAAGCCCCGCTGCCCCCGCCAGCGTAATCCCACGCAGGAACCTCCGTCGGCTGAACCGTCCGGGATATACGGTATGCATGGGAACCTCCTTTCCAGATGGTGGCCAGTGCGACACCGAGAACGCTGACCCGTGGACGCTGTGTTGTGCACAGTCGGCCGTACCTGCATGGCGGGCTCTGGGCTTGCCGCTTGCTCACATCTTCAGCTCTCGCTCCAGCGGCGGTTCCGCATGGAGTGACCTCGGAAGGACGACGACACCGGCAGCGCCTGCCAGGGCAGCACCGGCTAGGAATCGTCGGCGGGTTTGCGTGATCTGCTGCATCGGAACGCTCCCATTCCGAATCGCGAAGGGCAATTCTGGCCGGAACCGAGCAAAAGAGGTTTCGACAGAGGCAGGTGGTCTTGTGGGCGCGACGAGTGGTGTGGATGCTAGCGCCCAGTCCGGTGCGGGAGTCTTGCGCTCTCAGTCGCCGGCTCATTTATTAGCAACCGACGATATGTCACGATACGCCCAATTTGCGTCGGCTGCGAGCCCAAAACTTGCTCGCGCCTCTTGGCCCAGAACCGCTGCCCATTTTTGGGCGACATGCATTTGTTAGCGACACCGTCAGGCCGCCATTTCCACCGGAAGGCCAGCGGCTTTCCATTCCGGCATGCCGTCCTCGAGGCGGCGCACGGAATGGCCAAGCGAGCGCAGCGCGGCCACCGCCTCGAAGGACATCACGCACCATGGGCCGCGGCAGTAGGCGACGATTTCCCGTCCGGGGTCGGCACCGTGGGACCAGGCCTTGACTTCTCCGAGGGGAACATTGACCGCGCCGGGCACGTGGCCAAGCGCGAACTCGTCCGGCGGGCGCACGTCGATCAGCGTCACCAGCCCGTCGCGCATCAGCGCCTGAAGCTCGCCGCGCGTGACCGGCTGTATGTCGTCACGTGCCTCGAAACAGTCGCGCACAATGCGATCGACCTCAGCAAGCTGCCGCTCGGCAATGCCGCGCACCGCAGCAAAGGCCGACAGCACGCTCGCATCGCTCAGCGAATAGCGCACGTATTTGCCGTCGCGTTCGGCCGAGACGATGCCGGCGCGGCGCAGCGCCTGCAGATGCTGGGAGATGTTGGCGATCGGCTGGCCGAGCTTCGCAGCAAGCGCTTCGACGCTGCGCGAGCCTTGCGCCAAATGCTCGATCAGTTCCAGGCGCAGCGGATTGCCGAGCGCCTTGGCGACGATCGCGAACTGTTCGTACAGCGCCAGCTTCGGATTGCGGATTGACATCGACCTTTCTGCGACCCATCGTCATTCAATGTAATTATTGAATGATGGTTTCGACCTGCCGTCAAGCCAAGCGACCCGCAGTTGCCCGGAGGGAAAGCGATGATTCTCAGGCAGTTCCTGCATACCGACCCGGTCGCCGCGTCCTATTTGTTCGGCTGCGGCGGCAAGGCGTCTGCTGCCGTCGTCGATCCGGTCGGCGAGATCGCGCCCTATATCGAGGCGGCGCGCGCGACAGGCATGCGCATCCTCTATGTCGTCGACACGCATATCCACGCCGACCATATATCGGCAGGCCGTGCGCTCGCAGCAGCGACGGGCGCCGAATACGTGCTGTTCGAAGGCGCCGAGGCGGGCTTCCCGTTCCGTCCCGTGAAGGATGGCGAGGTGCTGGAGCTCGGCAATGTGACGGCGACCGTCATGCACACGCCCGGCCACACGCCGGAGCATCTGAGCCTTTTAGTCACCGACCGAACGCGATCGACCGAACCCTGGTTCGTACTCACCGGTCACACGCTGATGGTTGGCGATCTCGGTCGCACCGAGCTTGCTTCGAGCGCCGAGGACGGAGCCCGCGCGCTCTATGCCAGCGTGCGCCGGCTGAAGAAATTGCCCGATCACATCGAGGTGCTGCCGGGCGCCTATTCCGGCTCGGTGTGCGGCCGCTCGCTCAGCGGCAAGCCGACATCGACCATCGGCTTTGAGCGGCGCTTCAACAAGGCCTTTCGCATCGAGGACGTCGACCAGTTCATCGCCGCCATGACCGCCGACATCCCTCCCCCGCCGCCGGACGCGGCCCGGACCCGCGCCGCCAACGCCGGATCGCGATCGTGAGCGCAACGGCGCCTGCCGTCGCGCTCGGCCTCAAGGCCAACTGGAAACAGTTCGCGCTGCTGGTGCTGATCAACGCCTTTGTCGGCGGCATGGTCGGCATCGAGCGAACCGTCGTGCCGCTGATCGGCGCGGAGGAATTCCACGTTGCGTCCACGACGCTCGTCACCTCCTTCATCGTGAGCTTCGGCGTGGTCAAGGCCTGCGCCAATGTCGTCTCCGGCCAGCTTGCCGACACATGGGGTCGCAAGCGCGTGCTGATCCTCGGCTGGCTGTTCGGCCTCCCGGTGCCCTTCATGATCATCTGGGCGCCGAGTTGGGGGTGGATCATTGCCGCCAACGCGCTGCTCGGCATCAACCAGGGACTTGCCTGGTCGATGACCGTCATCATGAAGGTCGATCTGGTCGGGCCGAAATCGCGCGGGCTCGCCGTCGGCCTCAACGAGTTCGCCGGCTACCTCGCCGTCGGCGTCACCGCATTTCTGACCGGCTATCTGGCCAGCCGCTACGGGCTGCGCCCGGTGCCGATCTATCTCGGCATCGGCTATGCGATCCTGGGTGCCGCGCTGTCGATCCTTCTGGTGCGCGACACGCGCGAGCATGTGCGGCTGGAACTGGCCAACGATCCGAAAGCTGTCTCCCCGCTCGGCTTTCGCGAGATCTTCATGCTGACCTCTTTCCGGGACCGCAATTTGTTCGCGGCCTCGCAGGCGGGCCTGGTCAACAATCTCAACGACGGCATGAGCTGGGGGCTTTTTCCGCTCTTCTTCGTCGCCAACGGGCTCGGCGTCGAGCGCATCGGCATCCTCAAGGCGGTCTATCCCGCCGTCTGGGGCGTCTTACAGGTCGCAACCGGGCCATTGAGCGACCGTTGGGGCCGCAAGGGCCTGATCGTCGCCGGCATGTGGGTGCAGGCTGCCGGCCTTCTTCTCACCGCCATGACGCGCGACTTCGGCTGGTGGCTGCTGGCGAGCCTCTTGCTCGGCCTGGGCACGGCGATGGTCTATCCAAGCCTGATCGCGGCGGTATCGGACGCATCGCATCCCTCCTGGCGGGCGCGCTCGCTCAGCGTCTATCGCTTCTGGCGCGATCTCGGCTACGCAATCGGAGCGCTGTCGGCGGGCCTCATCGCCGACTTCTTCGGCTTCGCCGCGGCGATCGCGGCGATCGCGGCGCTGACCTTCCTCTCGGGTGTAATCGTGGCGGTGGCGATGCGAGAGACCAGCCGCTGACCCGGCTCCGAGCTCCAGCCCGACAGCGCCGCGTTTACGATATCCGAAGCTTCATGCTGCTAGAGACGCGCCTGTCCGGTACTATGGCGCTGGGTGCCTTTGCGGGGTTTTTCATGAACATTTCGACGCGCATGCCGTGGGTGGACACGGCAAAAGGTCTTTCGATCATCCTGGTGGTGATGATGTATTCCGCCTACAACACCGGCGAATATACCGGCGGCGTCGGCTTCCTGCATTATGTCATCGGCTTCGCGACCCCGTTCCGGATGCCGGAATTCTTCCTGATCTCGGGGCTCTTCCTGTCGCAGGTGATCGACCGGCCTTGGCGGCGCTATATCGACCGGCGCGTCGTCCACTACCTCTATTTCTATGTCCTGTGGGCGGTCATCTCGATCGGGCTGAAGATCGGCATCTTCAGCCGCGATCCCGCCGGCATGCTGCATGACCTCGCCGTGGCTGTCGTCCAGCCCTATGGCGTGCTGTGGTTCATCTACATGCTGGCCGTGTTCGGCCTCGTGGCGCGCATCCTGCGCGAGCTAGGCGTGCCGCACTGGATCGTCATCTCGGCTGCCGCCGCGCTGCAGATGTGGGCACCGCATTCGGACAGCTATGCGCTCACGCAATTCGCCGCCTATTTCGTGTTCTTCTATCTCGGCTTCGTCATGGCGCCGCTGGTGTTCCGGCTGGTCGCGTGGACGCAAGCTCGTCCGGCGATCGCCGTTGCCGGTCTGATCGTGTGGGCCATCGCCAACGGCCTGCTCGTCTACTCGCCGGGCTACGCTGTCGAGCCGGTTGGCATGCAGATGGGCCTGGCCGCCTGGCCGCCGCTTCATCTTGCGCTGGCCGTCGCCGGCGCGGTGGCGCTCTGCGTCGCCGGCGGGTTCCTGTCGAAATTCGCCGCGATGGAATGGCTGCGCTGGCTCGGCGAGCATTCGCTGGTCGTCTATGTCGCCTTCACGATCCCGATGTCGATCTTCCGCGGGATCATGCTGGCAAGCGGCCTTCTGACCGATACCGGCATGCTCAGCCTCGCGGTGCTGCTCGTCTCGGTCATCAGCCCGGTCGTTCTCTACTTCATCGTCAGGCGCACCGGCTTCGGAACCTTCCTGTTCGAGCGACCGGCCTGGGCACATGTCGACAGACCGACTGCCGGCCAGATCTCAAACAAGGGCGTTGCCCGGCCGGCGCGCGAGGCGGCTTGATGCAGAAGCGCGCCTAGCTTCCGATTATCATCGCCTGTAGCTGCTTCCGGTCCTCTTGGGACCATTGGCTCGGGTCTTCACCATGCGCGGACCGGGCATGAAGCTCAACGTGCTTCATCACCTCTTCCGCGTTTTCTGCCGTGAAGCTCCCGGGACAGGCTTCCATTCCCGGATAGTCCTTGCACCGATACGTATACGCCATCGCTGCCTCCCTTTTTAGGAACGCCTAATGGAGCGATGGGGCGCGACCTTTGTCAATGGACTGGTCTTAGACCGAAGACCACCGCCGTGCCAAGCCTGGCTGGAGCCGGCTATTTGCCGACTGTCGTGTCCTTGTCATGGTTGTACCCAGGACGGCGCACGGCCTTGATCTTGCCGCTGCTGCCGCCTCCGCAGAAGAAGCAGCCGCGGCCATCGGATTCCAGTCCCGACACGCCCGAGGGCATCGCCAGCTCCTGCAGCACATCGCCCGTCTGGGGGTCGATGCGCAGGAGATCACCCTCCTCCCCTTCCCAGGTGGCATGCCAGAGCTCGCCATCGACCCAGGTGACGCCGGTGACGACGCGCTTCGACTCGACGGTGCGGATCACCTTGCCCGTTTCAGGATCGATCTGATGGATCTTGTGGGCCCTGTATTCGCCGACCCAGAGCGAGCCCTCGGCCCAGGCAAGCCCGGAGTCGCCGCCATTGCCGGGCGCGGGAATGGTGGCGACGACCTTGCCTGTCTTCGGGTCCACCTTGTGGATGCGGTCCTCGCCGATCTGGTAGAGATGCTCGCCGTCGAAGGCGGTCCCGGCATGCGAGGCGACGTCGATCGACTGCACGATCGCGCCGCTCTCCGGGTCAAGCGCCTTCAGCTTGTCGCCGGTGGCGAACCAGACATTCTTGCCGTCATAGGTGACGCCGTTGATGCGCTCGGCGTCCGGAAAGGGGCCGTATTCGCGCAGGATCTCGGCAGCGGCTCGTTTCATTTTCGATCTCCATTCGAACAATGGCCGCAGACTAGTCGCTCGGCAGCGGACCCGGGAGTAACAAGACAGTCGGGAATCCGGTCACCGGCGGCGTCATCCAGCGGCGCGCCCTGCCGCGGCCGACCGCCTGCACCTTGTTGTCGGCCGAAAGCGCTTCCAGCGCCCGCTGCACGGTGCGCGGGCTGGCGCCGAGCGCGATCGCCAGCGCCGAGCTCGACCAGGACTCGCCGTCGGCGAGGAAGGCGAGCACTGCGCCATGCTCCTCCTCGACAGGCGGCGCCAGCACCACGACCTCGGCTGCGGTCAACGGCGTTAACGCAAAACCGGCGGCCGTCGCGTTGATTTCCGCCAGCGCGTTCATTTCAGCGCGCAGCCGGCCCATCTCGACCCTGAGCCGCGCACGATGCGATTCATCGGCGTGCCTGGCGCGGAAGGCGCGCTTCAGCAGCACCTCCCGCGACGCATCCGCGGGCCAGGCCTCAGCCAGCGTGCGCGCCAGCGCAAACAGCACCGGCCGCGTCGCCAGCGAGGCCACCGTGTCGGCTATGCGCACGACATTGCGGCAGGCATCGACGACGAGGGCGCCTGAGGTGAGCAGCGCCTCGACCTCGTCGAGCTGCAGCGGCGTCTCCAAGCCCTTCGACACGAGCCGCGCGACGGGCGTGTTCAGCACCAGCGATGCGCTTTCGACCTCCGCCTTCAGCGCCGGGATATTGGCTTCATAGGCCGCGAGAGCGGCTCGGCCAAGCGCGGCGCGCGCAGCCCTCGTCCGCAGGCGCCTGACCGCGATGCCCGCGGCCGCGAGCTCGTGCGCGACGCGCGCGACCGGCGGCAACGGCCCCGGATCGAAGCCGGCAAGCAGCCGCTCGGCTTCGTCGAGCCGGCCGATCAGGATGAGTCGGCGCGCTTCGAGGCTGCCGGCATAGGCGGCGTTGACCCGATCTCCATGCGCTTGAAGCGTCGTGCGGGCGGCTCGCAACGCTTTGTCCGGCCAGCCGAGATCGCGCGAGACCAGCGCGATCTCGGCCTCGGCGACGACGCAGCGGGCGCGCGCAACCGCCTCTTTCGGGCTGAAGGCGCGGGCGGCGCTCTTCAGCAGCGCCTTGGCCTTGGCGAAGTCGCCGAGCTGCGCCATCGCGATGCCGCGCAGCGCCAGCGCGGGGGCGTCGTCGCGCAACGCGACGCGCTTCAGGGCGCCCAGCGGATCACCGGTCGCGAGCGCGCGGCCGGCGGCATTGATCATCGAGTCCATGCAATGCCCGCCCCGATGCCCCCTTCCGGGTCTGCCGGATCAAATCGCGTCACACTTGTAACTCTCACCATCGCGCCGTCCGGCTCTAAGTTTCCCTTGTCACCCCAACCAAACGCAAGAACGGGACAAGAGCAATGACCCAACACATGAAGACACCACCGGTCGTTTCGCCGGAAGCCTGGGAAGGCGCGTATGAAGAAATGCTGGTGAAGGAAAAGGCGCTCACCCGCGCCCGCGACGCGCTGGCTGCGGAACGCCGCCGCATGCCGTGGATGCCTGTCGAGAAGGACTATGTGTTCGAAGGCCCAAACGGCAAGGCAAGCCTGCTCGACCTCTTCGAAGGCCGCCGGCAACTGGTCATCTACCGCGCCTTCTTCGAGCCCGGCGTCTATGGCTGGCCGGAGCACGCCTGCCGGGGCTGCTCGCTCGGCGCCGACATGGTCGGCAACCTCGCCCATCTCAACGCCCGCGACACTACGCTTGCCTATGCGTCCCGGGCGCCGCAGGCCGACATTCAGCGTCTGAAGCAGCGGATGGACTGGAAGATGCCCTGGTACACCATCACCGACAGCTGGGACAAGGATTTCGGCGTCGACGAATGGCACGGCCACAACGTCTTCATCCATGACGGCAACCGCATCTTCCGCACCTATTTCGTCAACAATCGCGGCGACGAGGCGTTCGGCACGGTGTGGAGCTATCTCGACGTCACCCCGCTCGGCCGCCAGGAGGTGTGGGAGGATTCGCCCGAGGGCTATCCGCAGACCCAGACCTACAAGTGGTGGAACTGGCACGACAACTATGAGGAAGGCGCCGCGCCCGACCAGCGATGGGTCGAGGTCTCGGATGCCGGCGAAGCGGCGTTTCGCAACAAGAACGCCTGAGCGCGAAGCGACTCTGGCGGCGTCGCCCGCGCCGCCAGAGCCGAACTTTCCTGAAAGCAGTTGGAAGGGTGGAGATCATGAGCATCGACAATCCCGCCCCTCGCCCGGCAGGCCTGAGCGGATTCGGCCTGGCCGACTGGTTATGTCTCGCGGCGGCGCCGACCTTTGTCGTCATGGCGTTGCTCACGGCCGCCGATAGCGGACCGGACGCGATGTGCATGTCCGGACCCGGAGCCTCCGTGCTCAGCGGCATGGCGCCGATGTATTTCCTGATGGCTGCCCTCCACCTCGCGCCCTGGCTGCGGCTGCTCGCCAGAGGGGTGGCGGAATCGGCGCTTCAACCTGCCGACGAGCTGCCGGACCTAAGCGCGGAGCGGATGGCTGAGAGCAGGGATGCCGGCGTGTAGGGTTTTACCAGCCAGCCCAGCGGCTCCGCTGGCGCTGCCCGGGCGCGGACGTCGGAATCGGAATGCGCCGTCGCAAAAACCGACCGCAAACCGTAAATTCGAAACAACTCCAGGGCAGTTTGAATTCCATCCATGGCGCCGGACAGCCGGATATCCATCACAACCAGATCAGGCCGGTCCGCAGCTGCGCTAGCGAGCGCTTCCTCGCCCGAGCCGACGACTACGACCTCGAAACCGGCCGCGGTCAGAGTGCTCTCCATCTCGAGGGAGATGAGAAAATCGTCCTCGACGACCAAGATCCGCGTGGGCAATGCGGCGGCCACAGGTTCGGCCGACGCGGCTTTCGTTGGGATTGGCCGACGGCGTCCGTGTGGGGCAGCAAGCTCGGTCATCGAGAGCCATCCAGGAACTGAAGAAGAGCCGGCGAGAGCTTCATGAGAACCGAATGCTGCAGCGCGTCTTCGGTTCCTTGGTAACGACAAGCTTGCCGTGCAGCTGCCGCGCCAAGCCCTGAACCAGCTTCAATCCGGACGAACGGTCGCGGACCGAAGCCAGGTCAAAGCCGGGACCGCTGTCTTCGACGAATACCTGGAAGCCGTCGGCATCACGCCGAAGCCCGACCCGGATGGTGCCGACTCCGTCGGGAGTTCCATATTTTACGGCGTTGGTCAGAAGCTCGTTCAGGATCAGCGCCAGCGGCATTGCAACGTCATTCGAAAGCTTTGAATCGTCAGCCTCGAACTCAACCGCGACTTCCTTCGGGAAGGTCTGTTTTATTGTCCCGCAGACCGCAAGCAAGAAACCCTTCGCGTTGAACTGCGTCGAATCGACCGTCTCGTACAGGACCTGCTGAGCAGCGGCCATGGCCGCGACGCGGTTGCCGGCTTCGCGCAGGATTTCTCGCGCTTGCGGGTTCGCTGCTCGTTGACCGGCCAAGCTCAGCAGCGACTGCAGCATCTGCATGTTGTTCTTCACACGATGATTGAGCTCATTGAAGAGCAGCCGCTGCTGTGTTTCGGCCTGTTTGCGTTCGCTGATATCGACCAGCATGTTGATGCCGCCGACGATCTTGCCATCTTCATCGCGCAGCGGCGTCGGATACGGGATGAAGGGAATGCGCACGCCGTCCGGGCGCTCGGCGACGGCTTCAGCGTTGCGTATCGGACGCCCCTCCTTCAGGGCGACCGCCATCGGGCACTGGTCGTGAGGAAGCGGGGTTCCGTCCGGCCAGAACAGTTTCCACGTCACGCACCACTTATCCTTGCCGATCTGCGGAACGCGCCCGGAAAGCTCGACGGCCGCCTCGTTGAAAAAGGTTATCGTGCCGTCGGCATCCGTCGTGTAGATCGCGGCCGGAATTGCCGCCAGCAGGTCGCGCAGCTGACGCTCGCTCGCCCGCAGCTTGGCTTCAGCCATCTTTTGGTCGGTAATGTCGCGCGCAATCTTCGAGGCGCCGATGATGCGGCCCTGGCTGTTGCGGATCGGCGAAATCGTCAGGGAAATATCGACGAGACTGCCGTCCTTGCGGCGACGCACCGTTTCGAAGTGATCGACGTTTTCGCCGCTGCTGATGCGCCTGATGATCTCCGGCTCCTCGCCCAGCCGGTCATCGGGGATGATCATCGTGATGTGCCTGCCGATCGCCTCGTCGGCCGTGAAGCCGAACAGCCGCTCCGCGCTGGCATTCCATGAGGCGATAATGCCGTTGAGGTCCTTGCTGATGATCGCGTCGTGAGAGGATTCGACAATGGCCACGAGCTGATTTGCCGCGCGTTCCGTCGTCTGGCGGGCGGTCTCGAGCCGTACGCGGTCGACCGCGAAGCCGAGTTGTCCGGCCACTGTCAGCGCAAAACGAAGCTCGGACTCGACGAAATCGTGCGGATGATCGTAATAGGTCATGAACTTGCCGAGCAGCTGACCGCGCACCGAGATCGGAATGAAAGCCAGCGCTGCAATGCCTTCGTCCCGCACAGCCGCCTTGAGGTCGTCCGGCAATCCGCTTTGCTCGACGTCGGCAATAGCGATCGGTTCGGGATCGCGTGTGTCGCGCGACCAGGGGGAATGGCCTTCGACGGCCGTTCTGTAAGCTTGCGACAGGCCTCGCGAGGCGGCAAATCTGAGGAAGCCGGTGTTGTCGAAGAAGAGTATGGAGGCCCGGTCCGCACCCAATGCGCGAATGATGGTGCTGAGGGCTATCTCGTGAACCTCGCCGAGATTCGCCGCGCGCTGAAGGCTGTCCGTGAATTCGTAAAGCGCCGCCTGCTGCTCCAGATGCCGGACGAGCGCGGCCTCGGCCTTCTTGCGGGCGGTGATATCCTGCTGGACGCGCACCGCATACAAGAAGCGGCCTTCGGAGTCCCTTACGCTCGAGGACGTGACCGCGACCCAGACTCTTGCCCCGTCCTTGCGGATGAAGCGCTTTTCGTGCCGGTAGCTGTCGATCTCGCCTCGCACCTGACGCTCGAACTGACGCAGGTCCGCATCGACATTCTCCGCCAGAGTGGCATCGAACACCGACCTGCCGACAAGTTCATCGGCGGAATAGCCGAGCAGGTCGGCCAGGTAGCCGTTGACGCGCCCGAGTTCGCCCTTCGCGTTGACTTCAGCGATGCCAATCGCCGCATGCTGGTAAGTCGCAGCGAGCCGCTGCTCCTGTTGCCCAATGATCTCATCGCTCAGACGCCGGTCCGTGACGTCATGGAAACAGTTGATGGCTCCGACGACCCGACCGTCCTCGTCTTCGATCGGTTCGATGTGGACCATCACCCATATCGCCGTGCCGTCCGGCCGCTCGAGCTTTCCTTCAACCCCCCTGACGGGAATGCCGGTTCGCAGCACCGCGGCCATCGGGGTTTGGGCGCGCGCGATCTCGCGTCCATCGAGATAGAGCCTGTGGGATCCGCAATAGAGTTCGCTGTCTGAGCCAAGCAAGGGCGTTCGCCCCCACAAATCGGCAGCGCGTTTGTTGAACCAAAGCAATCGGCCTTGCGCGTCGCAAGCGTAGATCGCAATGGGCAGCGTCTCGATGAAGTCAGGCGGGATTTGCAGGGTGAGCGCGTCCTGCGGGGTACGGATAAACCCCTCGGTTCCTTGAAGGCTTTCGATGCGCATCTCCCAATCCCGCTCGAGCAACGAAAAGCCAAACGCATCGGATCGCCGAATGTTCCCGTGCGGCCCGACTCTTCGGCACTGAGGCAGCGCCGACATAATGCCGACGACGATTTCGTCTTGCCTGGTGGACCGATTTTCGCACAGAGGCGCAAAGCGTTCGAACGACCGGTCACACTGGCGGGATCCCTCATGCAACCGGGCCGGAAAGAGCTGCATGCGAATCCGGGCCGCCTTGACCTGGCGCATTGCCTTCCGCGCCGGCTCGCACAATAGTCGGGCCGATGTTCGAGGCGATAGCGAGTCACTGGTCGACGCTTATCCTTTTCCTGTCGTTGGCGATGGCGGCGGTCGGCATCGTCCATGCCATCATGACGAAGGAAGACGTGCGCGCCGCCACGGGGTGGGTCGGCGTGATGCTTCTGTCGCCCTTCCTCGGCGCGATCATCTACGCCATCGCCGGCATCAACCGCATCCGCCGCGCGACGATCAGCGCCATGCGGCCCAGCGCCGGTTCGGCGGATGAGGGGCACAATCGCGACGTCGCCGTCGAAGCCTTGATCGAGGCCCAATTCGGCCAGCGCTTCGTCGGATTGAAGACACTGGGCGACAGGGTGGCGCGGCGTCCGCTGACTTCGGGAAACATGATCGCCGTGCTCGAGACCGGCGACGAGGCCTATATGGCGATGTGCCGGGCGATCGACGGCGCGCAAAAGAGCGTGCTTCTCGAAACTTACATCTTCGACAACGACGCCGTCGGACAAATGTTCGCGCAGTCGCTCTCCGCCGCGGTCAAACGCGGCGTTGCCGTGCGCGTGCTGATCGACGCCGTCGGCGTGCGCTATTCGGTACCCAGCATCCTGAAGCAGCTCAGGGAGTCCAACGTCGCCGTCGATCTCTTCAACGGCAACATCGTCATGGGCTTGAGACTTCCTTATGCGAATCTCAGAACCCACAGGAAGGTCCTGGTCATCGACGCGACAGTGGCGTTTACCGGAGGCATGAACATCCGCAAGGGGTTCTCGGCCGAATTCGCCGGTTCCGACAGCTCCAGGGACACGCATTTCGAGGTCACCGGGCCGGTGGTGGCCGACCTGTTCTCAGTCGCCGCCGAGGACTGGCGCTTCGCCAGCAACGAGGCGCTGAAGGGCGACGCTTGGCAGGTCGAGCGAACCGCCCCGCCGCCCGGCCAGCCGATGCTGGTCAGAGCCGTGGCGACAGGACCGGATGCCGCGAACGAAACCAACCACAAGCTGCTGATGGGTGCGTTTTCGGTCGCCCGCAAATCGATCCGCATCATGTCGCCCTATTTCCTGCCGGACCGCGAGCTGATCAGCGCGCTGACCACGGCCGGCGCGCGCGGCGTCGAGATCGACATCGTGGTGCCGGCGGTGAACAACCTTTTCCTCGTCGACCGCGCCATGACGGCACAGTTCGACCAGGTGCTGAAGCATTATTGCCGGGTGTGGCGCCACCAAGGCCCCTTCGATCACTCGAAACTTATGGCAATCGACGGCGCGTGGGCTTATGTCGGATCGTCCAATCTCGACGCCCGGTCGCTCAGGCTGAATTTCGAGATCGACATGGAGGTCCTGGATGCCAACTTCGCCCGGGCGATCGAGGCGCGTATCGACGCGGCGATCGCGTCGGCGAAACCGGTGAGACTCGAGATGCTGAGGGCCAGAGCCTTCGTCATTCGTGTCCTCGACCGATTGCTGTGGCTGGGATCGCCCTATCTGTAGGCAGGAAGACGAGCAGCAGGAACCATGGAGAGAAACGGACGCACCCTCCCCGAAACCGTGCTCCTGTCGATCCGCGGCAGAAAGATGCGGAAAGCGAAAGCCACGGCGCCCAAACGGGTCGGCGGCGCCGAGATGGTGGTCGCCTCCTACAACGTCCACAAATGCATCGGCACCGACCGCAAGTTCGACCCCGAGCGGACCGCGCGCGTCATCCGCGAAATCAGCCCCGACGTGATCGCGCTGCAGGAGGCCGACAACCGCTTCGGCGACCGCGCCGGACTGCTCGACCTCAACCGCCTCGAAATCGAAACGGGGCTGGTGCCGGTGCCGGTCACCGGAAACGGCAAGGCACATGGCTGGCGCGGCAACGTGCTTCTGTTCAAGCGCGGCACGGTGCGCGACGTGCACCAGATCAAGCTGCCCGGCCTTGAGCCGCGCGGGGCGCTGGTCGCCGAGATCGACCTCGACGAGAACCGGACGCTGCGCGTGATCGCCGCGCATCTCGGTCTGTTGCGCCGCTCGCGCTCGGAACAGGCCCGCGTAGTGCTCGACATCATGAGCAGCGCGGACGAAAGGCAGACGCTCCTGCTCGGCGACCTCAACGAATGGCGGCTTGGCGACCGCTCCGCGCTCAACACGCTGCACACCACCTTCGGCCCCTCGCTGCCCGCGGTGCCCACCTTTCCGTCCGGCCTGCCGGTGCTGGCGCTCGACCGGATCATGGGCAACCGCGACGGCATGGTGTCGGCGGTGGAAGCGCACGACACGCCGCTGTCGCGCGTGGCGTCCGACCACCTGCCGCTCACGGCTTACGTGCATCTATAGGAAGAGTAGCTCACCCTTCCCTGAGCCAGACCAGCATCTCGCCGGGATCGCGGTTGTCCCAGGCGAAGTAAGGAATCGCCTTGAGCGTCGTCTCTTCGGTTTCCGGGGGCTCGGGACGGTAGAGATCGCCGCCCCAGTTCTTCGCCTCGGCCCGGCTGCCGGTCGCCGAAAGCGTGACGATACCGCCGAGCAGGTTCGGCTCTTTGTGGGCCTCCAGCCTGGCCGTGCGCGGCAGCGCAATGCGGTGCAGGCCACCGCCATTGTCAGTCTCCTCGACGCAGTAGAGCAGCGGGCCGCGCGACAGCGCGACGCGGCCGATGTCCTGCCGCACTTCCGGATTGGCGAAGAGGCGCGCCATCGACATTTCGAGGTCGAGCTCGACGCGGTCGCCCTTTTGCCATTCGCGGCGGATCGCGGCATAGCCGTCGACCGTGACCGCATCGAGATCGAGCATGTTGCCGTTCAGCTTCAGCGCCGCGTTGCGGCACCAGGCGGGCACGCGCAGGTAAAGCGTGAATTCAACCGGTGTCTGTGCCTCGATCTCGATCGAGACCGCGCCGTCCCAGGGATAGTTGCTGGTCTGGACCAGGCTGACCGGGCGGCCGGCGATCTCGAAGCGTGCGGTGGAGTCGCCATAGAGATGCACGGCCAGCGCGTCGTCGGCGAGGCCGTAGAAATAGCTGCCGATGGAGGCCACCATGCGGCCGATATTGGGCGGGCAGCAGGGGCAGCGGTGCCATTTCCAGCGGTGGTGGCCGCCGCGGCTCTCCAGCGGGTTCTCGTAGAAGAACAGCGAGCCGTCGAGCGACAGGCCCGAGATCGAGCCGTTGTAGAGCGCCCGCTCCATCATGTCGGCATAGCGGTGGTTCGGCCCCATGCCGAGCATCCGGCTCGCCCAGAACACCAGGCCGACCGAGGCGCAGGTCTCGGCATAGGCGGTTTCGTTGGGCAGGTCATAGTCGCTGGTGAAACCTTCATTGTGGGCCGACGGCCCGAGGCCGCCGGTGACATAGAGGCTCTTGGTGGTCAGATCGTCCCACAGCCTGTCGAGCGCCGCGCGCAAGCTGTCGTCGCCATATTCGGTGGCAATGTCGGCCATGCCGGAGAAGAGGTACATCGCCCGCACAGCGTGGCCGACGACCTTGTCCTGCTCGCGCACCGGCTTGTGCGACTGATTGTATTCGTAGGTTTTGAAATGATAGGCCTTCGGGTCGGCGCCGCGGGCGCGCGCCTCCTCGTCGAAATAATGCGGCTGCTGGCCGCGCTGGTCGATGAAGTACTTCGCCAGATCCATGTACTTCTTCTCACCCGTCTCCCGCGCGAGCTTCACCAGCGCCAGCTCGATCTCCTCATGGCCGCAATAGCCCTTTTTCTTGCCGGGCTCCGGGCCGAACATCGAGGCGATGTGGTCGGCGTAGCGGCTCATGATGTCGAGCAGCTTGCGCTTGCCCGTCGCCTGAAAGTAGGCGACGGCGCCCTCGATCAGATGGCCGGCGCAGTAGAGCTCGTGGCAGTCGCGCAGGTTGGTCCAGCGGAGACCCGGCTGGATGCGCTGGTACCAGCTCGAGAGATAACCGTCCTCCTGCTGCAGCTTGCCGTACATGTCGATGACGGCATCGATCTTTTTCTCCAGCTCCGGATTGCGGCGCCGGTAAAGCGAATAGGCGGCGGTCTCGATGGTCTTGCCCCAATCGGAATCCCAGAACATCTGGGTCGTCACCGTCGAGCCGGTGAACTCGGCGCCCTGCGCGTCGGCCTCGTCGGGTGACGGCGAATGGAACGGAATGACGACGCCGGGCGACGGCCGGTCGGGATCGATCTGCTCAAGCATGCGCGCCTCGACGCAGCGGTCGTAGAGGATGCCGGCGGTCTTGGCGGCGACCGCGTCGACCCGGTCACCCCAGAAGCCGCGGACATCGACCTGCGGCACGGGCAGCGGCCGGAAGGCAAGCTTCGGCTTCGCAGCCGCGGCTGCCTGGGCTGCGGTGGCGGATTGTGCTGCGGTCATAACGTCACTCCATTCGAATGCGCGAAATCATTTGACGGCCCCGGCCATCAGGCCGCGGATGTAGAAGCGCTGCAGCGCCAGGAACAGGATCAGGCAGGGCACCATCATCACCGTGACGCCCGCCTGCACCGCGCCCCAATCGATGGCGCCGAAGCGGCCGGACTGAAGCGCGGTCATCATCACCGGCAGGGTGAATTTCGACTGGTCGGTCATCAGCACGAGCGCGGCCAGGAACTCGTTCCAGGCGCCGAGGAAGGCGAAAAGCGCGATGGTGACGACGCCCGGCCAGACCAAAGGCAGCATCACCTTGACCAGCATGGTGACATTGTTGGCGCCATCCATGCGCGCCGCCTCCTCGATCTCGCGCGGCACGGCGTCGAAGGCGTTGCGCATCATGAAGATCGAGAACGGCAGCTGCAGCGTGACATAGACGCAGACCAGGCCGGTCAGCGTGTTGTGGAGACCGAGTTTCGTCAGCACCAGGAAGATCGGCGTCAGGATCGACTGGAACGGGATCATGATCGTCGACAGGATGAGGATGAAGAAGAAGTCCCGGAACGGGAAGCGGAAACGCGAGAAGCCGTAGCCGGCGAGCACGCTGACCAGCACGGAGAGCAATACCGTCATCACCGAGACATAGATGCTGTTCTGCGCCGAGGCCCAAAGCCCGTCGCCGAAGGTGTTCAGCGTCTGATAGTTCTCGACCGAGAAGCCGGTGGTCGGCCAGGGCGGCAGCGGCGGCTGGCGCGCTTCCTGCGCCGGCTTGAAGGTGGAGAGCACCGTCCACACAATCGGCGCCAAAAACAGCACCGAGGCGATGATGCCGGTGGAATGCCTGGCGAGGCTGAAGGCCGCCTTGCGGTGCTGCGACATCGTCTCGGCCATCAGTCGAGCCCCTCGGGCTTGCGCAGCAGCCAGAGCTGGATGAGGCTGAGCGCCACCAGGATGACCAGCAGCACCATGGAAAGTGCCGCGCCGTAGCCGAGCTTGAACGAGACGAAGGACTGGTTGAAGATCCAGTAGACCGCCGTCAGCGTGTGGTTGCGCGGGCCGCCGCGCAGGATGATGTAGAACTGGTCGAAGGCGAGGATCGAGCCCGCGACCGACAGGATCAGCGCCAGCGCCAAGGTGCGGCGCATCAGCGGCAGGGTGATCGCCCTGAAGCGGGCGAACGGCCCTGCCCCATCGATGACGGCGGCCTCCTGCAGGTCCTGCGGGATCGACTGCAGGCCGGTCATCAGGATGATCATGGTGAAGCCGGCCACTTTCCAGACCACCATGGCGATGATCGACCAGAAGGCCGGCTGGAAGGTGGCCAGAAGATTGACCTTCCTCTCGGTCAGACCGAGGTCGTAAGCGGCCGGGCTGAACAGGCCGGAATCGACGTTCAACAGCCACGACCAGAGCAGGCTTGCGGAAGCAAAGCCCACCACCGCCGGCATGAAGAAGGCGGTGCGGTAGAGATTGGTGAGCGGGTGCGGCCGCTCGATGAAGATCGCCAGCGGGAAGGCGACGGCGAAGATCGCGATGGTGACGATCAGCGTGTAGTAGAAGGTGAATTTGAGCGCGTTCCAGAACCGCGTGTCGCGCAGGATGGCAAAGTAATTGTCGAGGCCGATGAAAGCGTGCTCGCCCATCAGCGGCCAGTTGTGCAGCGACATCCACGCCGTCATGCCGAGCGGGATGACGAAGAACACGGTGACGAAGGCGACGGCCGGCAGGACATAGAGCAGGCCCACCCATTGCCGGCGGCTGACGCCGATGCGTCTGGCTCGGGCGGGCGCGGAGGTTGCAGTGAGGGTGGTCATGGCTGAGCTCCCCCTTCTCCCCTTGTGGGAGAAGGTGTCGCCGAAGGCGACGGATGCGGGGTGTTCCAGCGGAGTGAGATGCTGGTGTTTCCTGGAACACCCCTCATCCGTCTCGGCGCTGCGCGCCGATCCACCTTCTCCCACAGGGCGAGAAGCGGGAGCGAACCTCGCGGCGCCTCAAATTGGCGATGCTGGTGAGTGAGCTTTCTCAACGCGATAATCCTGCCATTTAGCGCGGCGTCCCCTCCCCCTTGAGGGGAGGGTCCGGCCGAAGGCCGGGGTGGGGTCCGCTGTGAAGTGCGCCTACGGGGAGATAGCGTCGGCGTACTTCGCGGGCGACCCCACCCGGACCTGCGGTCCGACCTCCCCTCGAGGGGGAGGTTTAGGGCCGCGCTTTACTTGTTCGGCGCCTGGTCGATGATCGACTGCATGGTCTCCTGCGCGTTCGAAATCGCGCCGTCGACATCGTCGCCGAAGAAGACCTCGTTGACCATCTGCGTCCACGGCCCGTTGGCGGAGTTGATCAGGTCGTTGAACACCACCGAATAGGGCGTGCGGCCCTTGGCCATCGCCTCGGCCGCCACCTGGTAGCGCGGATCGAGGTCCTTCAGCGCTTCCTTGGCGATGTCGCCGCGCACCGGCAGGCTACCATATTTGGCGAGGATGGTCTGGCCCTCGAGCGAGTAGGCGAAGTCCAAAAACTCCTTCACCACGGCGATCTTCTTGGTGCCCTTGGTGACGACGAAATTGTCGCCGCCGGCGAAGGACGACCAGCCGCCATCCTTGCCCGGCAGGAAGGTGATGCCGTAGTCGATATCAGGGTATTGCGTGTTGAGCGCGCCGATGGCGAAGGCGCCAGACGGCGAGAGGCCGATCTTGCCGCCGGCAAAGGCGGCGAAGAAGTTGGCGCCGGTGTCGGTCTGCGCACCCTCGGGCACCAGCCCTTTCTTGACCATCGAGCGGTAGAGGTCGATCGCGCCGCGCAGCTGCGGGCTATCGAGCGTCGCCTTGGAGCCGTCCTCGGAGAGGATGTCGCCGCCCGAGGCCCAGACCAGCGGCGTGAAGGTGAAGATGTTGCAGCCGCCGCAATTGCCGGAGAAGTAGAAGCCCTTGATGTCGCCGCCGAGCGCGTTGACCTTCTCGGCGTCGGCCTCGATCTCGGCCCAGGTCTTCGGCCCCTTTTCCGGATCGAGCCCGGCCTGCTTGAACAGCTTCTTGTTCCAGATCAGCACCGAAGAATCGGCCGAGAACGGCAGGCCGTAGATGCGGCCCTTATAGGTGCCGGTCTTCACATGCGCCGGCGAGAGGCTCGAAAAATAGGGCAAGGATTTCGCCCAGTCGGTGATGTCCTCGAGCTGGCCGGCGGCGGCGAAGGATGGCGTGTAGATCAGGTCGAGCGACAGCGCATCGGGCGCGGTGCCACCGGCTGCGGCCGCGCCATATTTCGGGATGATCTCGGCGTTCGGGATGATGTCGAGCTTGATCTGGTCCTTATGCGCCTTGTTGAAGGCGTCGACGATGCGCGGCATGAAATTCGAGCCGTCGGCGCGCACCCAGATGTTGGCGGTCTCGGCGGACGCCGCCTGCAGGCCGCCGCCGATCACGGCCGCGGCCAGGGCCAGCTTGGCAAACATGGTTTTCACGGTATTCCTCCTCATGGTTCTCCTCCCAGTTTGGCCGTTGCGCGACGGCCGTTTCGTTCGATGCCTCAGCCGCCCGGCGGACGGCCGCATCACTGACGCACCACCAGCCGGCACGGCAGTTTCCTGATGCCCGGCGCGGCCGGCTGGCCGCCCACGAGCGAA
>NZ_RZST01000289.1:0-7615 GCF_003997575.1 Mesorhizobium sp. M1A.F.Ca.IN.022.07.1.1 | reverse complement strand
CGCGCCAAGAAGGTGTCGATCTCCAAGGAGAACACCACCATCGTCGACGGCGCCGGCAAGAAGGCCGAGATCCAGGGCCGCGTTGCCCAGATCAAGCAGCAGATCGAGGAGACCACCTCGGACTACGACAAGGAGAAGCTGCAGGAGCGTCTGGCCAAGCTCGCGGGCGGCGTCGCGGTGATCCGCGTCGGCGGCGCGACCGAGGTCGAGGTCAAGGAAAAGAAGGACCGCGTTGACGACGCTCTGAACGCGACCCGCGCGGCCGTTGAGGAAGGCATCGTCCCCGGCGGCGGCGTCGCGCTGCTGCGCGCTTCGCACGCCGTCAAGGCGACCGGCGTCAATGCTGACCAGGCGGCGGGCATCGCCATCGTTCGTCGCGCGCTGCAGGCTCCGGCCCGCCAGATCGCGGCCAACGCCGGTGCCGAGGCTTCGATCGTTGCCGGCAAGATCCTCGAGAACAAGGCTGCGACCTACGGCTTCAACGCCCAGACCGGCGAGTATGGCGACATGATCGGCATGGGCATCGTCGACCCGGTCAAGGTCGTTCGCACCGCTCTCCAGGACGCGGCCTCGGTCGCCGGCCTGCTGGTCACCACCGAAGCCATGATCGCCGAGGCTCCGAAGAAGGAAGCCGCCGGCGGTATGCCGGGCGGTATGCCTGGCGGCGGCATGGGCGGCATGGGCGGCATGGACTTCTAAGAAGTCCATAAAGCACGCCCATCATTGAACATTGCTCAAGCCCGCAAGCGGCTTGAGTGGCGGCATGGACTTCTAAGAAGTCCGGTCCCACAGCGAATATGGAAAGGGCGGCAGACATGTCGCCCTTTTTGTTTGGCATGCGGGCAGCCGGTCCAAAGGCGGGCTTCTATACTGTTGCGAAGTGTTGCGATTGGCGAAGGCCCGCGCAACAGCCGATCTCCCCTCTTGAGGGGGAGATGCCCGGCAGGGCAAAGGGGGTCCCGCACATAAGGCGCCGGCGACGACTCCCTTGCAACGAAGGCGCTGGCGCTCCAACGCGCGGCGACCCCCTCTGTCGCCTTCGGCGACATCTCCCCCTCAAGGAGGGAGATCAGCAGCGCCAGCGCCAGCGCCAGCGCTCGGCCATCCCTGCGTCAACCTGATCCGCGTCGGCGATAGTCGAGGCGATGGGCTATATCACGGTTCGCTTACCGATCCGCCAGCGCCAGCTTGGCCCCCAGCATGACGAAGGCGCCGGCGAAGGTGCGGCGCATCCAGGTCAGCACCATCGGCCGCGACACGACATGGCTGCGCACCGAAGCCGCGAACACGCCGTAGACGGCGAAGACAAGGAAGGTCATCAGCATCAACACGCCGGACAGCTCCAGCATCTTGGCGAAAGCGTGCGGCTCGGTGGTGCTGACGAATTGCGGCAGGAAGGCGAAGAAGAAGATCGACAGTTTTGGGTTCAAGATGTTGATCAGGATGCCGGAGGTGATCACCTTGCGGGCAGAGCGCGGCGCGGCGTTCTGATCGAGAGCAAGGCCGCCCTTCTCCTTCAGCGTGTTCCAGGCCATGTAGAGCAGATAGGCGACGCCCAGATATTTCAGAGTCTCGAAGGCGACGGCGCTTGTGTGCAGCACCGCCGCAAGGCCGGTGATGGCCGCCGCCATGTGCGGGATGATGCCCAGCGTGCAGCCGAAAGCGGCGATGATCGCGGCGCGAGCGCCGCGCGAGAGGCCGGCGCTCAGCGTGTAGAGAACGCCAGTGCCGGGCGAAGCGACGATAATCAGCGACGTCAACAGGAATTCGATGCTCACGGTTTCCTCCATGGCCTGCACGGCGCGGAAGGTATCGGGAGGTCCGAGCGTGGGCAAGCGGGGAAGAAAGTAATCTCCCCCTTGTGGTCCCCTCGCGAGGAGACGTCGCCGAAGGCGACAGAGGGGGCTCGCCTCGTGTAGAGCGCGGCCTTTTCCGCGACGCGATCACGTTGGCGATTTATGTGAGACGACCCCCTCTGACCGCTTCGCGGCCATCTCCCCCTCGAGGGGGGAGATCACGCTCTCCGCCGCCAGCCCATGGGCGGCCCTTGCCATTAGGCAGTCGTCGCCGCCGGGCATGCAGGCGCGGCAGACATGCGGGCGGGCTTCGTAAATCGCGCAGGCCGTCTGCTTGCCCACCTCGCCGCGAAGCGCGGTGCAGCGGCCGTCCTCGCAGCGCATGCCTGACAGGTCGGTCGCGACCAGCTCATCGGGGATGCGGTCGAGCTCGGCATCCTCTTCGGTCGAAAAGCGCGGCCAGTCCGCCGAATAGGCGCAGCAGGCGCCGCAGCTCTGGCAGTCGAAGGCGGCTGATGCGTCAAGCAGGGTCGGGCAGGGTCGGTCGTGCGGCAAGGCTATCCTCATGCTGGCAAGTGCCTTTAGCACGGAGCCGGGAAATGCGTCGCATCCGGCCGAGCAAAAAATTTTGTTTTGCCGGGAACCCTTTTGCCGGCTGGCGGTTTTGTCCCTGTTATCGGCAGTTCACGAGTATCGAGAAAAGCTGATAACAAAAGACGCCTCCCGCGGCGCCCTGAAAAGCGCGAGAGGCGTTTTCCATCCGCCTTACATGATCGTGCTCATCATCGGCAGGATTTCATAGCGGAAGCCGCGGCCGGAACGCGCCACCGGGTCGCCTTCGGTAACCGCCCTGGCGTCGGCTTCCGTGCCGACCTGCAGGATCAGAAGCCCCCACGGTCCGGCTGGATCGGCGACTGGGCCGGCAATCATCATTCTGCCTTCACGAAGCAGGCCGCGCAGATAGTCGGCATGCGCATTCATCAGCGCCCTCTCCTCCTCCGTCAGGGTGAAGGCGAAATCCGGACGCGGCGGAATCAGCCGGCAATGGAAGACCGAAGGCGACCTGGCAGCCGTCTCCTTGGCAAGGAATTCGTCCAACCAGCCCAGAACGCGCTCCCAACCGGAACCGTGATCGCGGCAGGAGTCCCGTCGCGACCCGAAGCCGTCATGGCGCAGCGTCAGCCGGGTGCCGTTCTCGACGGCTTCGAGCGTATAGGTGACGGTGGTGAGGTTATCGCCGTCCCAGGGCGCCTTCCAGGTCATCACCAGACGATGCGGCGGCTCGACCTCGAGATACTCGCCGGCGACATGGAAGTCCTGCCCGTCCGCGCCCTTGCCTTCCGAGCGCCAGGCGCCGCCCGGCCGGACATCGGCCGTGTGCTCCGTCGTCCGGTACATGTTGTCGGCGCCCCACCAGAGCGGGATCTGGTCCTCAGCGGTAATGGCGCGGAAGACGCGCTCCGGCGGCACGGCGATCGTCACCGTGGCAAGGATGGTACCGGCGGAAATGTCGGCGATCGCGCGCGGCTTGTCTTGGATGGCCATCATTCATTCTCCAGGTAGGATTTGAGATTGCCGAGGCTGTGCTGCCAGAAGTCTCGGTAAGGCAGGATCCAGTCGGCGACATCCTTCAATTCCGCCGGCTCCAGCCGGTAGACTCGCTCGCGGCCCTGCCGCTGCTCGGAAACGACGTTGAGCTCGCGCAGTATCCTCAGATGCTTGGAAATGGCCGGCCGACTCTGCGAGAAGGCGGACGCCAGTTCGTTGACCGGCGCGGGGCCCTGCCGCAGCCGGTCGAGGATGGCGCGCCGCGTCGGATCGGCGATGGCGCGGAAGACGGAACGGTCGTGCTCAGCCTGCGGCATAATGCGTATCCATTTGGTTACATATTATGCCGAATTCGGTCGCCGGTCAATTATCCTCGACCGGTGTGCTTTGGCGCAACGGAACCGCGAAGCACTCCGGCCCGTTTCTCCTCGCGAATTGGATCTCCGGGAGATGCGGAGATGGTGAACATGGACCAAATAGTGGGCTTGGCGAAGCAGATCAAAGGTTCGATCCGGCAAGCCATAGGCAAGGCCGCCGGCAACCGGCCGATGGAAATCAGGGGCATGGCGGACAAGTCGGCAGGCCAGGTGCAGAAGGCCTGTGGCGACATGAAAGCCATGCTCAAAAAAGCGATGTGACCAGCAGGCCCCGCGGTCAGATCTCGAACGCCCGGCACGGGCTGTCCGTCATGCCGACAGCGGCGTGATGCGGCAGGCCGCACGGAACTCAAACATTGCCCGTTCGTTGTCGTGGCGGATGCGGTTGGCGCATCCCGCTCCTATTCCAGGCCCAGGAGATGCGGATATGGTGAACAGGCATCAAGTTGCCGGCATCGCCAAGCAGGTAAAAGGCAGGCTGAAGCAGGCGGCCGGCAAGGCCACCGGCAGCCGGCGCTTGCAGGTGGAAGGCATGTCCGAAAGAATCGCCGGCAGGGTGCGCAAGGCCTATGGCGACGTGAAGGACAAGGCTCGCAAGGCGCTCTGACTCCATACGCCGCGAGGCAATGGCCGACCCGCGCGCCGGCCTGTTCGTCTTTGAGCGCCGACGGCGTCAACACCGCAGAACAGCTCGAACAACAGGCCTGGACAACTCTACCCGGCGCGCTTTCTCCCTTCAGGTGGCCCAGCTTTTGGTGAAGGCGTTGGTGAAAACGACCTCGCCATGGTCGCCGGCCGCCTCAGCCAAGACCACGTCCATGTGGTCATCGGTCACCCGCGCCAGCGCAAAGCCGCCCATGAAGGCCGCCTTCGGCTTGACGAGGTCGAGCCCGTCGCGCCGGTAGATCATCGGCACTGCGTGCTGATGGCCGTGAAAAATGGCGATCACATTATAACCCTTCAGCGTGGCGAGAAGCGCCTGGCGGTCGGCGTCGCCCCACCAGTGCGGGCGGCCGGCGCCGCCTTCGCCATAGGTGCGCTTCACTGGATCCCAGCGCTCGACCGAGAAGGTGTCCCAACCATAGTGCTGGAAGAGAATCACCGGACGGCCGTCGCCGGCATAGGTCGCCAGATCCTGCTTCAGCCATGGCAGGCTGCCTATCGCGTCATGGCCGGTGTCGCCGGCGAAGCGATGCGTCTGGACGAGGTGCAGGCCGCCCCAATCCCAGGAATAGCAATCGGTGTCGACATCGTAATTGGTCGCCGGCACCGGCGGCTTGAAGAAAACGCCGGGGCGATGGTTGACTTCGACATAGTCGCGCATCTCGCGACGGTACCAGTCGACATGGCGCGTCGGCCCATTCTGGTCGAGATCGTGATTGCCGAGCCCGACATAGACCGGGACATGCACGCGATCAGGGCCGATGCCTTGCTGGTAGCGCTGGCTGAACTGCAGAAGCTGCGTGCCTTCGCTCGGCTCAGTGATCTGGCCGCCGCCATCGTCGGTGATGTCGCCCCCGGTGACGACCCCGAGCGGCGTGCCGATGCGTGTGCCGGCCGAGCGCAGGCCGGTGGCAGCGCCGTTGATCTCGGCCGGCCACTCTTTGTCGTCGATTGCGTTGAGCGCGGCCACATTGCGCAGCAATGCCGCATCGGTCTTGCCTTCCTGCTCGCAATGCGGGCTGAGCCCGGTCGCCATGCGGCAGGCATGGATATCGGCGATGAACAAAAAGGTGGCGTCAATCGGCTGGATAGGCTGGCCGGTCTGGGCGAAAGTGGTGTCCGGCAGGGCGCAGGTCGCGGCAAGGCCGGCCACCCGGGCCAGGAAATCGCGCCGGGACAAGAATGCTGAGGATAAGCGATTCATCATCGCGCCATTGGAACATTTTCAGCGCCGGATCGTCCAGATTGGCGGCTCTTTTCAAGCATTGGTTGAATTCGTGAAGGGCACTTTGGGTCGACAGCGCAGAGAGGGTCTGTCATTCCTTCCAGAACACATTTCCAGGGGAGAAGGCATGAAACCCGTGACGACCTGTGTGGCCCTCTCCATGCTTGCCCTCACCGGCGCCGCCGAGGCGGCCGACTGCGTGGACGCCAAATCCGCCAAGGCCGGCTTCGTGCTGGAGAAGCCCGGCATCCGCAGCGAGTTCCGGCCGGCGCCGGGCGGCATGGTCGCGGTCGCCAACAACTACCAGTCGCAATCGCCGCAGACGCAATATCTTTACGCCGGGCTGATCGAGATTTTCCGCGATAGCGACACGGGCCGGCTGTCAATGATCCCGCTCGGCGACCTCAAAAAGCTCTTCCCGCTGAAGGCCGGTGCCAAGAGCAAGACCGAGTTCGTGCGGCTTTCGGCGAAGAAGGCGCCGAAGGGCACCGAAACACTGGCTTTAAGCGTCAAGGGCAAGGACACCTACAAGCTGGGCGACTGCAAATACACGGTGCTGACGGTGAAAGAGACGCTGACCGGCGATTCCGGCACGGTGATCGACAGCTTCACCGCGCTCTATTCGCCCGACCTGCAAGCGGTGCTGGCGCGGCGCTACGACGAGGGGACGAGCGCGCAGAGCGAAGTGGGGTTCGAGACGATCAAGCCGCTGAGGGAGTGAAGGCTGCCTTTCAGTCAGGGACTTACGATGATCCTCATACCGGCATCAGCGGATTGCCTGCTGCCGCACCACCCTGCGGCGTCGTCTGGCGGGCGAACCGTTCTGTGATGGCGGGGGCTCGACCCGCTCCAAACCCTCCAGGCACTGCCGCAACACACCGGCATCCTGCTCGGCCTTGGCCATCGACATGGCGCCGGAGTAAGCCGCCACCGTCAGCGCGGCAAAGCGGTCGGGATCGGTCCCACCTTCCCGGCCGGCCTCCTGATCGGCGCGCACCTTGTCGGAGATCGCCCGCCGCCAGCCGGCGAAGATATCGGCCAACGCAATACGGAAATCGGGATCGGCGAGCGACAGCTCATGCGCCAGATTGTTGAGCGGGCAGCCGCGCACATAGCCCTGCTGCTCGAGCGCGGCCGCTACCGCCTCAAACACGGCGCGCACGCCCTTGCGCGCCGAAGGCGCCGCCCGCACCGGCTCGATCCAGGTCTCCTCAACCGCGGCCGCCACCCGCTCCTCGATCACCGCCAGCGCCAGCGCCTTCTTGGTCGGGAAATGATGGTGCAGCGCGCCGCCGGTGACGCCGGCCGCCGCCATCAGGTCGCCGAGGCTCGAGGCGTGGTAGCCGCGCGCCTGGAAGCAATCTTCCGCCACGTCGAGCACGCGCCGCCGCATGCCCTGCGGATCGTTGGTGCGCTTCTTGCGCATCGCCACCTCCACCTTTCCCCGTCGGAGAGAAGGGGAAGAACGTAGCATATTGACAAAACAGGACAACCGGTCTGTTTATAAACAGGATGAACACCCTGTTTTCGAGAGTCTAGCCATGAACAGACCTTCCCGCCTTGCGTCGCCGATCGTGGAGCTCAGGCAATACACATTGAAACCCGGCGATCGCGAAACGCTTATCGCGCTGTTCGACCGGGAGTTCATCGAGAGCCAGGAAGCCGTGGGCATGACCGTTATCGGCCAGTTCCGCGACCTCGATCGTCCCGACATGTTCGTCTGGCTGCGCGGCTTCGCCGACATGGAGGCCAGGAGGAAAGCGCTCACCGCCTTCTATGAGGGCCCGGTGTGGGCCGAGCATCGCGACGCCGCCAATGCGACGATGATCGATTCCGACGACGTGCTGTTGCTGAAGCCCGCGTGGCCGGACGCCGGCTTCGACCTGTCGAGGCGGGAGCGGTCGACCGTGAGCGAAGGCGAAAACAAAAGTGCGCAGCCTCACTTAGACGGCATTGTTGAGATTTCTATTCATCATTTGCGCCACCGCATGGAAACCGGCTTTTCC
>NZ_RZST01000288.1:0-7654 GCF_003997575.1 Mesorhizobium sp. M1A.F.Ca.IN.022.07.1.1 | reverse complement strand
TTGCGGATCGGCTATCCAGGCGGCGAGATTGCCGCGGCTCATCGTCAAGGTTCCCGCGGCAAGTGTTTGCCGGGTGGCAATATGGGTGAGATCCGGAGCGACCGTTCCGCCCGCGGGCGTGCCGCCGATCTTGTGGCACATCACGCAGGGACGCTTGAGAAACAAGTCCGCGCCCGCCTTCGCCTCGTCGCCCGTCGGGGCCGCGGCCGGCTGCAGCTGGTCGTTCCACCAGGCGTCGAACTTTGCCCGCGGCTCGGCGATGATGAAGGTGCCCATGTTCGCATGCTGCGCGCCGCAGAACTCGGCGCACTGGCCGCGATAGGTTCCGGGCTTGTCCGCCTTGATATCCAGCACGTTCATGTGACCGGGGATGAGGTCGAGCTTGCCGGCCAGACTTGGGATCCAGAAGGAATGGATCACATCGGTCGAGGTCAGAAGAAGCCGCACCGGCTCGCCGGCGGGGATGTGGATTTCGTTCGCCGTCGTCAGGATGCGGCTCGGCGTGGCATCCTCATAGCGCACCTCCCACCACCACTGGTGTCCCGTCACCCGAATGGTGAGCGCATCGTCCGAGCCGATCGCCGCAAGCGTCCTGTTGGCGAAGAAGCTGAGCAAGGTCAGCCCGACCAGCGTCGCGGCGGTCAGCCCGACAGCGCTGACCACAACGCGCAATTTGCGATGGTCGGCGCCGGCGTCGAGCATCAGCGGCTCGGTGCGCCTGGGTGGCCGCATCAACAGCGGTGCGGCGAGAGCGATCATCACCAGCACCCACACTACCGAGCAAAGCCCTGTGAAGAACCAGATCAGCCATGCCAACTCGCTCGCCGCGGGGCCTTTCGGGTCGAGGGCCGATTGCCAGCCCGCGCATCCCTGGAGAGAAAGGACGCTTGCCGCGGCAAACGCCATCGAGGCGAGGCCTTTCACGGCGACTTCCCCAGCGTGGCGGCATCCGGCATGCGGTTTTCCGACGGATGGGGCATCATATCGTCATTTCGCTGTGGCGCAGCGGAAGAGGGCGCGTTGCCGCTTAGCGAACGCACGAAGGCCGCCAGTTCCCAGATCTGATCGTCGGGGATCTTGTTGCGGAAGCTCGGCATCCCGTTCGGACGTCCGTCGCGGATGGTGGCGTGAATGTTTTCCATCGAGCTGCCATAGATCCACTTCTGGTCCATCAGCGCCGGGCCCATGCCGCCGCCGCCATTGGCGTGGCATCCCGAACAGTTGAACCAGCCGAACAGGCGCTTGCCCTCGCTGAGATGAAAGGCGTTCGCCTCGAAGCTCGCCGCCTTGTTGTTGCTGGGGGAGGGCCTTTGGCCGCCAGGTTCCAGCGTAGTCACGGGCGTCGGCTGCCAGCCGGAGCCGAGCGAAGATTGGGGACGCGTGTCCCGCTCCTCGCGCTGGCATGCCGCCAAGGCAAGCGTCACGGACAGCAGCGTCGCGAGACCCAGCCTCATCGCACCGGACTCCCGGCGATGTCGAGAAGCGGAACGCCATATTGCGTCAGAACCGCGTCGATCTCGGCCTTGTGCCTAGCGAGCGCGCTATTCACATCGCCGCGCAGTCGATCGTCCTCGCGCCGAACGCCCATCGAGATGTCGTACATCAGCGGCAGTTGCGGTCCATCGATGCGAGGTGTGACCGGCGTGATCCGGAGCGGCACCTTTTGCTTCGTAGCGAAGTAACCGGCGAGCGGGCCCCAGACCACGGCGACGTCGACCTCGCCGCTCGCGACAGCTTCGACGATGCGCGCCGCAGGGTTGGGAGCGGAATAGTCTCCGTAGACCGGGTAGCCGACGAGATGTCCGACAATGCCGCGACGGCCAAGCGCCTGGACCGGCGGCGAATTGGCGCCGTCATCGCCGATGAGCTGAACGCCGATGCGCATGTCGCGCAGCCGTGGATCGTTAAAGGACGTTACGTCCGGCCCATCCTGTCGTGCGACAAAGACGTAGGAGGATCTGTAATAGGGCGAGGTGGTGCGCAGCATTTCGACATTTGCGGGCGTTCCGAGCACCAGATCGCAAAGCCCGGCTTTCAGCGTGTTGCGAACGAAGCCGCGGCGCTGCGCCCACCAGGTGTAGGTAAGCTTGGCGCCAAGGTCGGCCGCAACGATCTCGGCGATCTTGTTCTCGAAGCCTTCGCCGCTGGCGTCGGAGAACGGCATGTTGTTGGGATCGGCGCAGGCGCGCAGTTCCCGCGCATTCGCCGCGCCGGCCAGAACCAGCCAGACCAACGCGACGAGACCGGCCACGAGGGCCCGCAGGGCGGATCTTTTCGCCAGTGCCGTCGGTTTGAATGCATCAAGGCAGTCGGAACACATAGAGCGTGCCTCCCGCCGTTGTCGTGTTTTTCAAGTCCTTCATTGCGTTGACGAAACCGAGCGCAGCAGTGGCATCGCGCGGGTCGAGATCGCCCGAGACGATGGCGCCGGCCCAGCCGCCGACGCCGGACAGGATCGCGACATATTGGTGTCCGTCGGGGCCGCGATAAGTCACCGGCTGGCCGATGATGCCGGAGGAGGTCTTGAACTGCCAAAGCAGTTCGCCGGTCTTCGCGCTGACGGCCTTGAACCAGCCTTCCATGGTTCCGTAGAAGACGATATCGCCGGCGGTTACGACCGCGCCGCTCCATACCGGGAAGTTTTCCTTGACGCTCCAGGCCGGTTTCTCCGCGGCGATATCCCACGCGGTGAAGGCCCCGCGATTGCCGCCGGGGCCCGGGATCATGCGCACGTTCATTCCGACATAGGGTGTGCCGGCGATGTAGTTCACCTCGACGCCTTGTTCGTCCATGCACAGATTGTTGTGCGGGATGTAGAGCAGGCCCGTCTTCGGCGAGAAGGCGGAAGGCTGCCAGTCCTTGAGCCCCGAGGCGGTCGGGCAGATGTCGCGGACGACCTTGCCGGTCCCGGTCTTCTTGTCCGGGTTTGCCATCAGCCTGCCCGTCTTGAGATCCACACCCTTGCTGGAGTTGACGGGGCCATAGGGTTTTGCGGACAGGACCTCGCCGGTGGTGCGATCAAGGACGTAGAGATAGCCGTTGCGCTCCGGCCGGACCAGCACCTGGCGCGGCTTGCCCTGCCAGTTCATGTCGAGCAGGATCTGCTCATTGATGCCGTCATAGTCGTGCAGATCGTGCGGCGTCCACTGATAGAACCATTTGGCCGCTCCGGTATCGGGATCGCGGGCAAAAATGCCCGATGTCCATTTGTTGTCGCCGGGGCGCAGGTCAGGGTTCCAGGGGCCTGGATTGCCGGTGCCGTGGAAGATCAGATTGAGATCGGGATCATAGGAGATCCAGCCCCACATATTGCCGCCGCCGATCTTCCAGGCCTCCGGCGGCCAGGTCGTCACACCGAGGTCCCTGCCCTTGTCCATGTCGTAATGCGGCTTGAAATCCGGGCCGATCAGCACCTCCTTGTCGGGACCCGTGCTGTAAGCCGTCCAGACGACATGGCCATCGCCGGCGTCGAGCGCCTTGACCCAGCCGCGTACGCCCATCTCGCCGCCCGAATTGCCGACGAGCACTTTGCCCTTCACCACCAGCGGCGCCATGGTGAGGGTCTCGCCGACATTGATGTTGCCGATATGGGTGTTCCAGATCGGCTGGCCGGAGTTCGCATCGAGCGCGATCGTGTGGCCGTCCAGCGTGTTGAAGAAGATGCGCCCGTCGGTGAAGGCGGCGCCGCGATTGACGACGTCGCAGCACGCCACCCCTTGTGCCGCGGGCTCGGGATTGGGTTCGTATTTCCACTTGATCGGTGCGCCAGGTTTGGAGAGGTCGAGCGCGTAGACGATGTTGGGAAAGGGCGTCACGATATACATCGTGCTGCCGACCACCAGCGGTGCCGCTTCCTGGCCCTTGTTCACGCCGGTCGAGAAGGTGAAGGCGACCTGCAGGTTCTTGACGTTGCCTGCATTGATTTCCGCGAGCTCGCTATAGCGGGTCGAGGCGTAGTTCTTGGCTGGCATCGTCCATTGGCCGTCGTCGGGCGGGGCGGCGGAGGCCGGCGGCGAGATCGCAGGCGTCGAGGGCGACTCCGAGGCGGCCATCAGAACTGGGAGACAGGCCAGCATCATCGCCCCAACAATGCTTAATCCCGCATATTGCCGCGCAGCCCGGGTGAGGCGAGCGCGTCCGGACTGCGCACACCTCGCCGTCAGCTGTCGCGCTGCCTTCATTTCGGGACCGAGCCTCCGACGCTGGCGCCCAGTTCGGCGGCTATGTCGGCCTCGCGCCCGGCGCAAAGCGGATGACCCCAGCCGGATGCGCTTTTGCCGCCTGGGTCGAGGTCGTAGATGATGGCGTCCTTGCGGTTGGGATTGACGCCTGCCGGAACCTTGTCGAGGCCGAGCGCTGCGCGGACGCGCCAGGCGACGTTGTGGTCGGCGCAGGAGGAATCGCCGCTGACCCCGAGGCCGCCGACGATCGCCTTGCCGTCGTACAGGGCCAGGCCTCCGCCGAACACCACCACGCCTCCGATCGGTTTGCCGATCAGCGGGTCATTGGGGCTGCCGAATGTCTTGGCATCCCCGGCGTAAGCCGCCGCCTGATTGACGGGGTTGGTGGCCTGCAGGCCGAACAGCGGCCCGCCTGGTTGCACCCCGGCATAAAGATTGGCGGTCGACAGGGCCATATTCGCCAGGCTGAGCCCGTTGGCCGTGTTGGCCTTCTCGGCCGCGACCAGCCGGCTGCCGGGCCATTGCGCGTCCACGGTAGGGCCGCTGAAGGCGACGGCGCAGACCGTACCGTCACGGGCAACGATCGCGGCCCATTCATTGCTCTCGAAGCCGCCATTTGCCGGCCCGCCACTCGCCTTGACATTGGCCTTCAAGGCCGACAGCAGTTTGTCGTGATCGGTCGGGCAGGGCGCTTGCGCCCAAGCGGGATTGTGTGGCAGCACCGCGATGGCCAAGAGCAGGAGGCCAAGAGCGGCCGACGGACACTGGCGGAAATGCATGGCGCTTCGGAACACCTTGTTCAACGCGGACAACAAGGGAAAACAGAAATCTGGCGGCAGAAACTCCGGTCTCGCCGTTCTGCAAGCTGATCCTGCTCTTGCTGCGCGAAACCGAACGGACAACGAGCCCCTTTGTTCCTGCTGCCCAGAAAGGGACTGCAAGAATTGCGTGTGGCAGGTGCATCCATATCGAAGTCCGGCCCAACAGCACCAAGGACCTGGCGGTGCCATCACCGCTCCTGGGAGGCGGCCAGCGTTCCTCGATTGCTGCAGCCGTCAACAGCAGGAGGTACGCGGCTGCTTGGTCTTGCGACATGTGCAGTAGAGGAACCAGCTGTGCCGCCCTGCGTTGGACGGGCAATGGAGCAGCTTCGTTCAGATTTCGCGCCGATCGCACAGCCCGGTTACTGGCTGGCCCTGCTGCTTTTGTTGCTTCCCTATGGGGTCGGCGTGTTCTTCCTCATCAGGACGTGCCACTGCCTGTGACTTGATCCGCTGCCTCGGCGGCGTCGAGCTCGAGGCAAGGCGCGCTCGCGCAAATCCCGGTCTGGATCGCCCAGCTGACGAACACTTTCCTGGCCGCGGCGACCGGCCCGCGGCCATCATATGCCGCGCAGCAAGCGTCGCTGGCCAAACCGTGCAGGCGGCACCGCTTCTCGAACGGCCACTCCTCCAGGAATTCGATGGCGTCCATCGCGCAACGGATTTTCCTCACGCCAAATGGCACGTCATCAACAAGGACAGGTTCAGTGAACACATCAGTGCTCATCGCGCCTGGTTCTGCCGCGCCGTGGTCGTGACCATAGTTGTCGCTTTGCCGAGAAATCAAAGCACGCCCAACGGGCTCCCCGAAGACATTTGGGCCCATGACCTTCCTCCGCTTGATGCGCCAATCGCCGGCAGGCCAAACAGATGCTCAGCAAGGTGTTGGGCATGTGCCGGCGGCGCTGAGGTGAAATATTGGAAGCGCGATTTTCGGCGTCAAGAGCCGCCCCGTGGCGGCCGACCCTGGCTCACCTGGGGTGGGTTGGCAACTCCGCCGATCTGGGTGACGGGCGGCCGAAGAGACAAGCAGCGGCTGGTGTTTGCGTTCGGCTCCATGGGCTGACTAGAGCTGCGCGTGGAGCGTGCTGGCCAGCCAATCGGTGAACTTTTCGCGCATGGGACGCGATCTCCATTCGGCAAGGCTGATCTGCCTCGAGCGCTTCAGATCTTCGTTGAACAAGTCGATCTGCGTTCGTGCGAATTCCTTGCCGTAGACGTTGAGCGTGGCCTCATCGTTCAAACGCAAAGACCGCTGGTCCAGGTTGGTGGAACCGAAGCTCGCCCAGACGTCGTCCACGATCAGCAGTTTGGGGTGATACATCGTGGGCTGAAACTCGTAGATCCGCACCCCGGCCTCGAGCAATTTGCCCCAGAAATAGCGCGAAGCTTTGCGGACGATCGGAACATCCGTCAGGGAATTGGGAACGATCACATCGACGGCGACGCCTCTTTTTCTGGCGTCCAATATCTGCTGCAGGGCGATGTCGTCCGGGAGGAAATAGGCCATGCCGATGCGCAGGTGGTCTTTGGCCGCGGCTATGGCGGCCAGCATCATCAGCTCCATGTTTTCGGAGCCGTTCGGCTGCGAAGAAAGGATCAGCTGGGCACGGAGCGCACCCGCGGCTTCGGGCGGCAGGTAGAAGTTCTCGCCCTGCAACGTCTCGCCCACTGTTTCCAGCCAGTTCTCGGCGAAGGCCGCCTGGAACCCGGGCACAGCAGGCCCTTCGATCTGGTAGTGCGTGTCGCGCCACTCATTGGGGTTGCGCGCATCTCCCAGCCAGTTGTCCGCGATGCCGACCCCGCCTGTGAAGGCGACCCGCCCGTCCACAATGAGCAGCTTGCGATGCGTCCGGTTGTTGACGCGGTCGAGCGTGTACCAGTGGATCGGCCGATAGCGCTCGAACCGAACGCCAGCACTCGTCATGATTTGGATCAGCTTCTCATCGAAGGGAAGACTGCCAAGCCAATCGACGAGCACGCGCACTTCGACACCCTCTCGGGCTTTCGCAGCCAAAGACGTGGCGAACTCGTAGCCGACCGAGCCCGACCAATAGATGTAGGTTTCCATGTTGATGGTCTTTCGGGCCGAACGGATCGCTTGCAGCATGGCGGGAAAAATCTCGTCGCCGTTGACGAGGGTCTGCACGGCGTTCGCCTCGAACATCTGCCCCTGCGAATAGCTGCTCATGCTCCTTGCGAATTGCGGATCTGCCGCATCGAAACGGTGCGGCACGATGGTGCGGATGACACGGGTCTCGGGGATCAAGTTGATCGCGAGCAGCGTGACCAGACTGGCGACAAGCGCGACGGCCAAATACTTGAGGCTGCTGAGCAGCCTCCGCCGGTTCCGACCAAATCTCACCTTTCACGCGCCCGCTGGAGGCGCCAGGGTGGCCGCCCCATACCAATTCAGACTTTGCCGATCGAAAACGACACACAGTGCTGCGTAGGCCAGCAGCACCAGGAATGCGGCGGGACGGGACGCAAAAGTGCCGATTGAGGTGAGGAAACTCGTTATCGGGTGATTTGCCATGCTCAAGAACTGTTGATCCTGACGCAGGTTCCAGCCTTGAGCCGGGAGTCTGAAGTGCAAGCCTGAAGCTATAACAACTTTCGACCAACGCCTGCATCCTTCGCAGGCAATCGGCG
>NZ_RZST01000287.1:0-7827 GCF_003997575.1 Mesorhizobium sp. M1A.F.Ca.IN.022.07.1.1 | reverse complement strand
CGGCCTCGATGTCGGCACGCTGTCGCAGGCGCTGCAGGCGCAGAACGCGCTGACGCCGAGCGGCACGGTCGATGCCGGCCCCGAGCGCATCGCCATCCGCGTCTCCGGCAGCTTCACCTCCGAGGAAAGCCTCAAGGCCATCAACTTCTACGCCAACGGCCATTACTTCCGGCTGGGCGACGTCGCCGAGGTCAAGCGCGCCTATTCCGACCCGCCGCAGCCGACGTTCCGCTTCAACGGCAAGCCTGCGGTCGGCATCGCCATCTCGATGACTTCGGGCGGCGACGCGCTGGCGCTGGGCGAGACCGTCAAGGAGAAGATGCATGAGATGCAGGCCGAGCTGCCCCTCGGCGCCGAGCTCGGCCTGGTCGCCGACCAGTCGCATGTGGTGGAAGAATCCGTCGGCGAATTCACCAAGAGCCTCGGCGAGGCGATCGCCATCGTGCTCGCCGTCTCGCTGCTGGCGCTCGGCTGGCGTCCCGGCGTCGTCGTAGCGGTCGCCATCCCGCTGGTGCTGGCGATCACCTTCGTCACCATGGAGTATTTCGGCATCTCGCTGCAGCGCATCTCGCTCGGCGCGCTGATCATCGCGCTCGGCCTGCTGGTCGACGATGCCATGATCGCGGTCGAGATGATGATCTCGCGCATGGAGGAAGGCTACGACAAGATCTCGGCCGCCACTTATGCATATACCTCCACCGCCTTCCCGATGCTCACCGGCACGCTGGTGACGATCGCCGGCTTCGTGCCGGTCGGCTTCGCCAAGAGCGGCGCCGGGGAATACTGCTTCTCGCTGTTCGCTGTCGTGGCGATCGCGCTCGTCGTCTCCTGGGTGGTCGCGGTGCTGTTCACGCCGCTCACCGGCGTCTTCCTGCTGCCCGATCGCATCAAGGGGCATGGCGGCAGCCATCAGCCCTCGCGCGTCGGCCGCGGTTTCCAGGCGCTGCTCGAGATGGCGATGCGGGCGAAGTGGCTGGTGCTGTCGGCGACGGCCGGACTGTTCGCGCTCTCCGTCGTGGCGATGGGCTTCGTCGGCCAGGAGTTCTTCCCGAAGTCCGACCGGCCCGAGGTCATGCTCGACCTCACCTTGCCGCGCACCGCTTCGATCAAGTCGACGGACGCCGTGGTCGAGCGCGTCGAGAAGCTGCTCGCCGCCGATCCTGATATCGACCACTGGAGCTTCTATGTCGGCCAGGGCGCGGTGCGCTTCTACCTGCCGCTCGACGCGCAGCTCGCCAACGACTTCTTCGCCCAGGCGGTGGTCGTGACCAAGGGCCACGCCGTGCGCCAGGCGGTGATCGACCGGCTGGAGAAGCAGCTGTCGACCGGCTTCGACGACGTCATGGCCCGCGTCACGCCGCTGGAGCTCGGCCCGCCGGTCGGCTGGCCGCTGAAGTTCCGCGTCAGCGGTCCGGATCCGGACAAGACGCGGAGCCTCGCGCAGCAGTTCGCGCAGGTGCTGGGCAGCGACGCCTCGGTGCGCAACATCAACTACGACTGGAACGAGCCGGCCAAGGTCATCAAGGTCGATGTCGACCAGGACCGGGCGCGCGCGCTGGGCATCTCCTCGCAGCAGCTGTCGGAGACGATCAACGCGGTGCTCTCCGGCTCGAAGATCACGCAGATGCGCGACGACATCTACCTCGTCGACATCGTTGCCCGCGCGGTGGAAACCGAACGCGCCAGCATCGACACGCTGCGCGGCCTGACGATCAGCGCGTCCGGCGGACGGCGGGTGCCGCTGGAACAGGTGGCGAAGCTCACCTACCAGACCGAGCCGCCGCTGATCTGGCGCCGCGGCCGGCTGCCGACCGTGACCGTGCAGGCCGATGTCGCGCCCGGCGAAAATGCCACGCTGGTCACGCGGCGGCTGGAGAGCGCCATCGCCGCGTTCAAGGCGGAACTGCCGGCGCGCTACAGCGTCGAACAGGGCGGCGTGATCGAGGACAGCGCCAAGGCGCAGGCCAGCATCTTCGTGGTGTTCCCGCTGATGCTGTTCATCATGGCCACCGTGCTGATGGTGCAGCTGATGAGCTTCCAGCGCCTGGTGCTGGTGCTGCTCACCGCTCCGCTTGCGATCATCGGCGTCGCCGGCGCGCTGCTCCTCTCGGGGGCGCCGATGGGCTTCGTCGCGATCCTCGGCGTGATGTCGCTGATCGGCATGGTGATCCGCAACTCGGTGATCCTGATCGCGCAGATCGACCAGCACATCGCCGCCGGCGAGGAACCATGGGCCGCGGTGATCAGCGCCACCACGCATCGGTTGCGGCCGATCCTGCTGACGGCGGCGGCCGCCATCCTCGGCATGATCCCGATCGCGCCGACGGTGTTCTGGGGGCCGATGGCCTATGCGGTGATGGGCGGCCTCTTGGTCGCGACCGTGCTGACGCTGGTCTTCCTGCCGACGCTCTACGTCACCTGGTTCGGGATCAAGGCGCCGGCTGAGAGCACCCCCGCGGCAGAACCGACCGCGGCCGCAGCCGAGCCCCGGCCGCTGGTGGCCTGAGCGTTGCCTCCTCCCAGCAGCCACGGCGGCCAACGCCGCCGTGGCGACCTTTATCACCCAAAACGGAAAGGAACGATCATGACACCCTTCTTTGGAAATCTTCTCGTTCGCGTGAATGCCGGCTTCCTGGTCCTTGCTTCCGCAGGCGGGCTCGCCACCGACATTGCCGGCTCGTTCTTCGGGCGCGGGGCTGAAGCCGTGCTGCTCAACAACGCACCCGGCACCGGCATCGGCTTCATCGAGGCGCACGGGCTGGCCCTGATCATCGGCGTGACGCTCTGGCGCATCGCCTACTCCCGCAACTGGCACGCCGTGCTGGCTGCCGTGCATGTGCTGCTCGGAACGGCCAACCTTCTGTTCTGGCAGTTCTTCATCGCCGCCGACGTGCTTGTCGTCGGCTACGTAACAACCGCGGCGCACTGGCTGTTCGTGGTTGCTCACCTGGCGGCGCTGACGGGTTCGACCCGGCTGGCCGCTTCATCCTCCCACTAGAACTGAACACCAACCTCAGGAGAAACGAAAATGCCTGTGAAATCTTTCAGGAAAATGCGCTCGGCCGCTGCGTTGCTCGCCATCGGCCTCGCCGCCGTCGAGATTGTCGGCATGGCCGTGCCGGCCCTGTCGCTGGTCGGTACCGCCGAAGCCCGCATCGGGGCGCCCTGGACACCGCACAGCGCCGCGGGCGTCGCTCGGCGCGCCACGACATGGCGTGTGCTGAGGCACACCACCGCCTGGGTCGCCACGCTGCCGGCAGGCTGCGTTCGCACCAAGGTCAACGGCTTCGACGTCTGGCGCTGCGGCCGGACCTACTACCGGCCCTATCAAGGCCGCTACATCGTGGTCGTCGTCGATTGAGGCGGCTCGGGCACAGCCCAAAGCGCGTCGCGCTGAAACGGATTCGGGCGACGCGCTTTAAGTTTTTGTTTTGATATCCCAGAACCGCTGCACACTTCCGGGGCGACATGCATTTAGCCGAGGGCAAGCCTGACGCCTTCGCAGAGATGCTCGGCATCGGCCGGATTTTCGAACGGCACGCCGTGCAGCGCATAGTCGAGCGGCGAGAAGGACGGGCCGTCCTCGATGAGGGCGATCTGCCGCCGCGCCTTTTCCCTGTCGCCCATCTGGGCATAGCAGGCGGCCAGCCTGGTCCTGATCCAGGGCGCCGGCCGCGTCGCGAGCTCCAGCGCTTCCGCCGCCTGCCGATATTCGCCCATCATGTAGAGCGCCAGGGCGCGGTCGAACTGGTACCAGTGCGGATGCAGCGGATCGATGCGAATGCCGCGCGCCAGCCAGGTCAGCGCTTCGAGCGGCCGGCCGCGCATGGTGAGCAGCATGCCCATCTGCTCGATGCTGTCGGCGTCGTACGGGTTGAGCTGCAAGGCGATGCGCATGTGATGCTCGGCCGCCTCGTGATCGCGCATATAGAGGCGGATCAGCGACTGCACGCGGTGGCCGGTCGGTTGGTCGGGCGACAGGGCCAGCCCTTTGTCGGCAAGGTCGCGCGCATTTTCCAGGACAGCATCGCTGGCGCGCCCGAACTCGCCGTCCAGGGAGCGCGCCAAAGCGAGATAAGAATAGGCAAGCCCGTAATTCGGATCTTTTGCGATCGCCGCCTCGAACAAGGCCTCGGCGCCGCGTTGGTCGGTCTGAGCGGGATCGCGCAGCAGCGCGAAGCCGCGCAGCAGGAGCTCGTACGCGGCAAGGCTGGTCACCGGCTTGCGCGAGGCCTGCTCGAGGCCGGCGTTGGTGACCCGCGTGACCAGGCGGCTGACGATCTGCTCGACGATGTCGCGCTCGATCGCGAACAGGCCGGCGCCCTGTGACTGGTAGCGGTCGCCCCAGAGCTGGCTGCCGCTCGCGATGTCGACGAGGCTGACGGCCACCACGACATGCTCGCCCTGGCGGCGCAGCGAGCCCTCGACCAGATAATCGGCGCCGATGCGAGCGCGGATCTGCGGCCACTCGGCGCGGCCGAAGGAGGCGAAGGAAAAACTTGAATTGCGCGCCAGCACCGTGACAGTGCCGAAGCGCGCCACGCCGTTGATGAGATCCTCGGCAAAGCCGTCGACCATCGCCTCGTCGGCCGGATCGCCGCTCTCGTTGCGGAAGCGCACCACCGCCACGATCGGTTGGCTGCTGATCTCGGGCGCCGCTTCGGCTTCCGCGGCAAGCATATAGCCGCGCTTGGAGACGGTGCGCACCATGTCCTCGCCCAGCACCTTGCGGATCTCGCGCACCGACTGGGTGAGCGAATCCTCGGTGACATAGACGCCGGGCCAGACGACATCCATCAGCTCCGACTTCGGCACGACTCGGCCCATATTGCGGGCGAGATGCGAAAGCAGCGCGTAGGCTTTCGGCCGCAGGAACAGCGGCTCGTTGATGCCGCGCAGCGTTCCCTTGGCGAGGTCGAGCGTGAACCCGCCAAATCGGAACACCTGATCGGCCGTCGCCGTCGTCATCGGGACACCCCTTCCGCGTGCCGCTAATGCCAAGTCGATCCCACTCAACCCGGCATGCGCGTGGCTATTATTGCGCACTGCGCAATTTCGATCAAACTGCCCGTCGGCGCGCCGACTAGTGTGGCCGCGCCAAATGCGAGGAGCCATGAACCCGACCGAGAAAGCGCTGTGGTTTGTCGAAAGCCATCTGCCGGATGCGATTTCGCTCGACGATGTCGCGGCAAGCAGCGGCGTGTCGCGCTTCCATGTGACGCGCGCCTTCAGCGCCGCCACCGGCCGGTCGGTCATGGGCTATATGCGGGCGCGGCGGCTCAGCGAAGCGGCGCGCAAGCTCGCGGGCGGCGCGAGCGACATCCTGGCGGTCGCGCTCGATGCCGGCTACGGCTCGCATGAGGCTTTCACACGGGCCTTCCGCGCCCAGTTCGGCACCACGCCGGAACTGGTGCGCGCTGGAGGCTCGACCCAAAACCTCGACCTCGTGGAGCCCATCCTCATGGACAGTTCGCTTCTCACCGCGCTCGAGCCGCCGCGCTTCGAGACCAGCCGGGCGTTTCTCATCGCCGGGCTCGGCGAGCGCTACAGCTGCGCGACCAGCGCCGGCATCCCAATGCTGTGGCAGCGCTTCGGACCCTATGTCGGCAACATTCCCGGCGAGGTTCCCGGCGTCGCCTACGGCGTTTGCACCAATGGCGACGATGCCGGCAATTTCGACTATGTCGCCGGCGTCGAGGTGTCGGATTTCTCCGATCTGCCGGAGGATTTTTACCGGGTTCGAGTGCCGGCGCACAAATATGCCGTGTTTGCGCATCGCGAACACATCTCGACCATCCGACGCACGGTCAACACCATCTGGAACAAGTGGCTGCCTGCATCCGGACATGAGATCGCCGACGCCCCCGACTTCGAGCGTTACGGCCCCGAATTCGATCCGCGCAGCGGCAATGGCGGGCTGGAGATCTGGGTGCCGATCGAAGGTTGAGACGCTGCCCCTCTCCTTCTCCCCCGGTGGGAGAAGGTGTCGCCGAAGGCGACGAATGAGGGGTGTTCCAGCGGAGTGAGACGGTGGCGTTCCCTGGAACACCCCTCATCCGTCTCGGCGCTGCGCGCCGATCCACCTTCTCCCACAAGGGGAGAAGGAAAAGGCGCTACAGCTCCAAGTTCCAGGTCTGGCCGACAAGATCCTTGCCGAAGGAATGGTGGCGCTCTTCCTCGGCCAGCTTGAAGCCCGCCGCCTGGTAGATGCGGCGGGCCGAGCCAAGAATGTCGTTGGTCCACAGCGTCAGCGTCTTGTAGCCCTTGGCGCGCGAGAAGGCGATGCACTCGTCGACCAGCCGCCGGCCGATGCCGAGGCCGCGCGCCGACGGCTCGACATAGAGCAGCCTGAGCTTCGCCACCTTGGGCGACTTGCGCATGACGAAAACCGAGCCGACCACCTCGCCTTCGCGCTCGGCTATCCAGCTGCGCTCCCATTGCGGAACGAAGTTCTTGACGAACTCGCCGAGGATCTCGGCAACCAGCGCCTCATAGGTTTCGTCCCAGCCATAGTCCTGCGCGTAGATGAGGCCCTGGCGATGCGTGATCCAGCCGATGTCGCCGACCTGCAGCGGCCGCAGGATATAAGGCACTTTGGGTTGGGGTTTGTCGCCGAGCAGGTCCTGCACCGTGCGCATCGCCTTGACCAGCCGCTCCTGGTCGGTCGGCGCCAGGCGATCGAGCAGCGCGCGCACCTGGTCGTGCGAATCCTGGTTGAGCGGCGCGAAGGCCTCCCTGCCCGCGGGCGTCAGCGCGATCGAGGACCGCCGCGCGTCGGCCTCCGTGGCGGCGCGTTCGACCAGGCCGCGCTCCTCGAATTTTTTCAGCAGCCGGCTGACATAGCCGGGGTCGAGATCGAGGTCGCGCACCAGGTCGCTGGCGACCAGCCCGTCGCGATGGGCAAGCTCGTAAAGCACGCGAGCCTCGGTCAGCGAGAACGGGCTCTTCAGGAGGCCCTCGTCGAGCAGGCCGATCTGGCGGGTGTAGAAGCGGTTGAAAGCGCGCACGGCATCGATGCGCTGCTTGCCGGGGTGATCGTGGATGGTCATGGGAATTCCTCCTGTCGCGGACAGGATCGATCATTTAGTTGACTGAGTCAAATAAATTGATTGTGCCGAACTTCTTTAGGCCGACGGGACAGAGGGGGGCGCGAAGGATCGCGACGAAGACAGTTGGGGCGCCCCTCACCCCATCGGCAGTACCGGCCAGAACTCGACGATGCGCCCACCGGCAAACACCGCGAGCGAGCCGAAATGCTGCAGCACCGCCTCGCTCTGCGTCGGCCGCAGGAAGGCGTAGTCACCGGGCTTCACCTCCGCGCCCGCCGGCAGCCCCATGAATTGCTGGTTGGAAGAGAGCCCGATCAGGCCGTTCGGCTTCATGCCTGCGGGGAACACCGGTTCGGCCATCCACTTGCCGCCATAGAGATAGCAGGCCTTCTTCGGGAAGAGGCCGAGCGCCTGCAGCGTGCGGGAGATAGCCGCCGGGCCGGGGAGCACCGGATCGAGCGCCTTCAGAATCGGCGTCGCAATGAGAGCGGCCGGCCGGAAGCCGTCGAGGCCGGGCGTATCGAAATCGCTGGGCAGCACGAAGGCCGAGCCGATCGACACTTCGTTGGCCACGCCGCCGCCATGCAGCAGCGCCGTCTTGGAACCGCCGATGTTGAGGATGCGGCGCTGGTCCGCATCGAGGGCCGCGACGAACTCGGCAGCCTTCGCCGCGGCCTTTTTCAGCGCGCCGGCCGCGCCGCCGAACAGCCCGGGAATTTCCGGCGCATGCGCCTCATAGGCCATGATGCCTTCGCAGCGCAGGCCCTTCGGTATGGCC
>NZ_RZST01000286.1:0-7867 GCF_003997575.1 Mesorhizobium sp. M1A.F.Ca.IN.022.07.1.1 | reverse complement strand
TCGCCACACGCTTCGATCGTCGCGCCGGCCACTTCCTCGCCTTCATCCATCTCGCCGCAGCTATGTTATGGATGCGCTGAATGTCGATTCAGCCTAGCATGGTGGTTCGCCTCGCATATCAACCTGGCGAGGGCGGGAAGGGTTCCCAGGCGGGTAGAACGCTCGCCCGGTCCGACATTGACGGTATCGGCAAGGAAGCGGGAAGCGCACCCCCGGGCGAAGAGCGACTACCGGCGATAGCTGCAAATTGCATCAATCGAATTGTGAGAAAATTAATCAGCGCTTTCTAATATTGTTGGTCACCCGGCAGCGAATTCCGGTAACGGACCCATGACCAAGAACCTCGGCAACGCCAAGCCCAACGCCCCTGCGGGCGAGATAAGATCCTCGCCATTCGGCAGGATAGCGCCGGCGCTGTTCCCGCTGGCAGTCGTGGCGCTGGGCTACCTCGTGGGCAAGCAGTTCTTCGGTTTCTGATGCTGGGCAAATGTTCTGTGGAGGCGGGCCGGAGCCTCGCGCGGGCCGGTGCTCGTATTCGGCCGTTTGCGCCCCTCCCACTGCTTTGGTCCTAGGGCCTAGGTCGTTCTTGCCCTTGCATTAGTACAAGCGCATGTTCGAAGTAGCCGGCAGGCTCGCAAACTCCGGTCAGGCCCGGCCGCCGAACCCAAAACACCCCCCCAGGCTGCCGGGCCGTCGGCGCGCCTTGCAAGCAAGCCCTCCACACCACCGATGGGTCCGTAACCAGCGCTGCTGCCGCGGTGGACCTGCACGCGCTCACAATCGCTCCAAAGCGCTCGAGAGGCGTATCGTTGCGCGGACCGGGCGCCGCATCGAAGTCGAATTCTACCTAGGGTGTCCTTCAAGCTTTCAGTGTCTGGATTTTATCCATTTTGAACGGCCCTTACCGGAAATCTGTATTTTCGACATCAAGTGTGCTCGTGCCTTGCAACTATTCTCCTGCTGAGGATAATAAGCGGTTGCTTGCGGCGACCCTTCGTGCGTTAAATCGTATTGCTGTTCGAGGATGCAATTCTTAGGGCGACGAGCTGGAGCTGCACATGGTGGCAGGCGAACCAGACAGTGTCCGCGTAAAATTCATCAACGGCCAATGGCTGGTGCGCGTCGTCGAAGGCGGCCGGCTGGCCCATCAACTGTTCAACATCCACGCGGAAGCCGAAGCCTTCGCCGAGGAGGAACGCCACCGGCTGGGCCTGCCGGGCGAGCCGCCGGCCGCGGAGCCGGCCGAGCCAAAGCGGCGCGGCGGGCGCAGACGCTGAGCGCCCGATATCCTCAATTCGTGTGGCTTGCCATCGCCTCACCGGCAACCAGTTTGCGCTCCGCGGAAAATATGGGAACAATCGGCGGGACGGGGATGCTGCCGATGTGCAATCTTTACAACATCACCACAAGCCAGGAAGCGATCCGCCAGTGGACGCGAGCGCTGCGCGACATTTCGGGCAATCTCGAACCTTCGGTCGACATCTATCCGAACCAGCCGGCGCCGGTGGTGCGCAATGCCGCCGACGGCAGCCGCGAGCTCGCCCGGCTGCGCTGGGGCATGCCGACGCCGCAAGAACGCGTGCGCGGCAATGCCGATCCCGGCACGACCAACATCCGCAACCCGCAATATGCCCACTGGCTGCCTTATCTCGGCGTCGAGAACCGCTGCCTGGTGCCGGTGACGAGCTTTGCCGAGCCCTCGCCAAAGCCCGGCGACAAGGATCCTGAAACCGGCGTGCAGAAGAATTTCTGGTTCGCGCTCGGCGAGGACCGCCCGCTGTTCTTCTTCGCCGGGATGTGGACGCCCTGGCATGGCGTGCGCAAGGTGAAGGAAGGTCCGGGCGACCACGAGCTCTACGGCTTCCTGACGACCAGGCCGAACGCGTTGATCGCGCCGATCCACGAGAAGGCGATGCCGGTGATGCTGACCACTCAGGAGGAGACCGAGCTGTGGCTGACAGCGCCGTGGTCGGAGGCGAAGACGCTGCAGCGGCCGGCGCCGAACGACGCGCTGGTGATCGTGGACAAGCCGGCGACGCAGATCAAGTTTCCGGCGGAACCGCCGGCGCAGGGGTCGTTGTTTTAGCTCCTCGCCTTCTGCAGCACCCAGATATAACCCTTGGGCGGGTGATCCTGGTCGATGAACTGGGTCTTGACCTCAGTGTCCTTGCGGCCGCAGCGCTTGCAGCGGAAGCGGATGGTTTCGAGCGGCTTGTTCCAGCCGACCACCTTGGCCACGTCGTTCGCCTTGAAGCGGCCGGCGTGGTAGCAGTGGCGGCATTCGACTATGAGCAGCATGTTGGCCTTGGCCGCCCGGCCGACGCTGTCCATGGGTCCGGCCATTTCTCATGTCCGGTCTGAATTATCCTCAGGCAGCGGCAGCAGGCCGAGCCAGGCGGCGCGGAAATCGAGGTCCCTGCCCGCCACCGCGCCCATCATCTCATGCAGCCTCTCCACCAACCCGTTGAGCCGCCAGTACATTTCGCCGTTGGGCTTGAGATTGAGCTGCGCCGCCAGCACGGTCTGGCGCAGTTCCAACGCATCGCGAATGATCGCCTCCGCGTCCGACCGGAACAATCTGTCATAGCGGCTTCTCCGTCTGCCCAACGCGGCTCTCCGTGATCCTGAGCAACCGCCCCATCTGCTGACAAAATAGGAACCCGTTCCTCGCTGAGTCAATTCGTCGTTGACAATTTTGTTCCCTTTTTGTTCACATGCTAGTGGGAACCTGCGGAGCACCCGAGATGGATCACATCGTCAGGCTCGACAGCCGCGAGGAAGCGGCGCTTCAGGCAATCGCCGAGCGGTTCATCGCCCGCCACAAGGGCGACCCGGTGAAGGCGCTGAAGGAGATGATCGTGTTCAACGGCCATCTCCAGCAACGGCTCGACGCGCTCCAGGCTTCAAGGCTTCGTCAACGAGACGCGTCGGGACGGCGCGGCTGAGGCATGCTGCCCCGTCAGGCGGCCCGCAGTCCTTCCTTCGGACGCAGGTTCTGGTTCATGCGGAACAGGTTCTGCGGATCGTAGCGCTGCTTGATCTCGAGCAACCGGCGATAATTGCCGCCATAGGCCGCTTCGACACGGTCGATCTCATCCTCCGGCATGAAGTTCACATAGGCCGTTCCGGCAGCATGAGGCTTTGATGCTTCATAGATGTCTCGAGCCCATTCGATGCAGGCCTTGTCCATGGCCGGTTCGCGCCAGCGGGCGTGAACATTCATGACGAAATGCGAGCTCCGCTGCGGAAACGCCGTCGCTTCCGCCGGGACGCGGCCAGCGACGCCGCCGACATGGCCGAAGAATATCTCGCATTCGGGACCCGGAAGCCTGGATATCGCGGTCGTGGTGATCTCGATCGCGCTGTCGGAAAGCTCGGTGAAGTCATGGCTCTTCCAATAATTGCGGGCGCCAGGCGCGAGCAGCGGATCGAAGGCCTGCTGCCAGCCCGTGAACGGGTTGGGACCGACGACGTCGGCAATCGGCGTGCCGATGGCGCGGAGCTTTTGCGTCGCCTTTTCGCCAGCCTCGATAGCGCCGCAATAGCACATGGCCAGCACCAGCACTTCCTTGCCGTGCCATTCGGCCGGCAGGAAGGGCAGCGGCGGCGCCTGCCGCATGACCACCCAGCAGGTCAGTTCGTCGGGGGCAGTTTCGAGCGCGGCGCGGTATTCCCGAAGCACCTTCCCGGCATCGGCGAAGGGATGGACGACAAGGCCCGACAGCACTTGCGGCCCGAACTGGTGAAGTTTGAACTCGAACCCCGTGACGACGCCGAAATTGCCGCCGCCGCCGCGCAGCGCCCAGAACAGGTCCGCGTTCTCGGTCTCGCTGGCGCGCAGCAGCTTGCCGTGCGCGGTTACCACGTCGGCCGAAACGAGATTGTCGATGGTCAGCCCGTATTTGCGGGTGATCCAGCCGAAGCCGCCGCCCAGTGTCAGGCCGGCAATACCTGTGGTCGAGTTGATGCCGGTCGGCAGCGCCAGTCCGAAGGCCTGCGTTTCGCGGTCGACATCGACAAGCGTGGCGCCGGGTCCGACCCAGGCGCGCCGCGCCGCGACATCGACCCGCACAGACTTCATCATGGAGAGATCGATGACGAGGCCGCCCTCGCAGATGGCGCTGCCGGCAATGTTGTGACCGCCGCCGCGCACGGAGACGAGAAGTCCGTTCTCACGGGCGAAATTCACCGCGGCAACGACATCGGAGGCGCCGACGCAGCACGCGATCAGCCCGGGCCGCCGGTCGATCATGTCATTCCAGATGCTGCGCGCGCCGTCGTAGCCGGCGTCACCCTCCCGCAGCACCGTGCCGCGTATTTGCGTCGAAAGCGTTTCCAGGGCGGCGGCATCGACTGTGGTCTTGCCGCCCTCAAGGGCAGTGAAGCTCATGGCATTCATGAATTCCTCCCGTTCTTGTTGATGAGCCCCCTCCGCCCGAATTTTAGTGTGCGCTCATGTTCGGCATCCCGCAAGTTATCGCGGGCAGCGAGCCGGCCGTGCGGGCGTTGCTCAACAAACGATTGGCAAGAACGGCACGCGCGTTGCCAGCAATCTTGACGGGCAGGAATAACAGGCTCTCAATCAAGAGAGATTATCGCTGCGGATATAGGGGAACGCCGCATGAAACGCATGTTGTTTGCCTGTTCGATATCGTCTGTGCTGCTATTGTCAGCGAACCGGGCGTTTGCGTTCAATTTCGGCTTCGTCAGAGTGCCGGACTGGATGGATCCTTATATCGGCGTGCTCGTTGCCGTCACCCTGTTCTTCTGGCTCGGACTGGCGGCGACAAAGCCGAGCGGCGTGCCGTTCAAGCAGGTGCGGTATGTGAAGATTTCGCCCATAGCGAATTTCTTCTACCTCGGCATCGCCTTCTTCTTCACCATCATGATGATTATGCTGTTCGCCGGCATGGGCCTGAGGCGATACGCTGAGTGGACCGGCGCAGCGTAGAGAGAGAGCGAAACGGGACAGATCGAAGCTCTTTCGCGCCCCCTTCTGTCCTGCTGGAGATCTCCCCCTCAAGGGCCCTCAAGGGGGAGATTGGCAGCTTCGGCGCCGTGCTCCTATGCCTTCACCCGCTTCAGCGCCTGCGCCATGCAGTGAATGCCGCCGCCGGTCTTGGAGATCTCGCTCATGTCGACGGCCGCCACCTCGAAGCCGCGTGCCTTCAGCTTTTCGATCAGCGTCTTGCTCGAGGTCGGGGCGATCACCCTGTCCTTGCCTAGCGACATGAAGTTGCAGCCGAGCGCCATCGTATCCTGGAAGGGCACGTCGATGATCTCGTGGCCCTTGCCCTTCAGCCAGTCGACGATGCCGGGCTCGGTGCAGGCAAGGCAGACGGCGGTGAGCTTTTCGGCGATCGGCACCACCATCAGGTCTATGTGCACGTAGTATTCGTCGATGAAGGCGATGCGCGTCTCCCAGCCTTCCTTGTCGAACCAGGCCTGCACCTGGCGCGCTCCCTCCTCCTGCGTGCGGGCGCCGCCGCAGCCGATCAGCACCACGCCTTCCTCGATGACGTTGAAGTCGCCGCCCTCGAAGGTGCCGGCGGTCACCATGTCGTAGATCGGGATGCCGAGCTTCTCATAGGTGCGGATGGCGGCGTAGTTCTCGCCGCGCCGCCACCAGTTGGCCATTGCGGTGATGAACGCGCCGTAGGGCGTCATGACGCTGGAGTCGCGCGAATAGACCTGCATCGGCAGTTCCGGCGTCGGCTCGTGCCAGTGGATGGTGACGCCGAAATGCTCGTAAGCGGCGACGAGGTCCTTGTGCTGCGCCTGGGCGATCTGGATGTTGCAGGGCGCCTCGCGCAAATGCTTTCTGGACAGCGAACTGGTCGAAAGATGGCGAAGGAAATTGGGCGAGCCGAGCAGCACGTCGCTCAGAACGTCGGTCTCGTTGGCGAAGCCCCAGGCAGTGAGCGGCTTGGTGCCGCCATTGGGATTGCGGCGCTGCAGCGAGAACGGCTCAGCGACGATGCGGTCATGGACGGTCATGGTGTTCTCCTCGGGGTCGGTCTGCTTGAGATGATTGGCTGCTCGGTATCCACCAGTCGCGCCCGCGCCCGGTGGTGACATATTCCGGCCAGCGGAAGTTTATCGGCGGCTCGTAGTCGCAAAGCGGCGCGATCCAGTTCGAGCCGCCGGCGCCGCCGCCGGTTCGCTTGACGAATTCGTCCATGGCCGCATCGCGCGCCGCCTTGTCTTCCAGTAGGCGAAGCGCGGTGAGCGCGACGGTCTTGGAGGCGCAGGTCACCATCGGGTCGATGGTGGCCGCAATGCCGCCCAACGCATTCACCACCCAAGCGGGATAGGCGTGGCCGTTGGCCGAACGCAGCGCCGGGCGGGCGACGTAGAAGCGCGATGTCGGCGCGTGCCAGCTCATGTCGGTATAGTCGTCCGAGGTCGAGTTCACCTGCGAGGGCGGCAGGTCGCGCCGCAGGACCGCCTCGGCCTCCTGCGGCGTGATAAGGCGCTCCAGCTCGTCGATGAACGGATTCTCGGTCGCCTCGCCGCCAGCATTGACCTGGACCTCGCGGGCGATCGCCCTCGCCTCTTCGTTCCACTGTGGCGGACCGACGGTAGAGAGCGCTTCATAGGTGATGCGGGCCATGGCGTGGTTGGCCAGTCCCGGGCGCGACTTCGACACCCAGTGGCGTTCGTAGCGGCAGCCGCTCATCTTCGCCGCCGCTTCCGCGTTTCGGTCGAGCACGGCGGTCACCTGCTCGGCCATGGCGATGGTCGGCACGCGGATCATGTACTGGATCTCGGCAAGGCCCGCCGGCAGATTGTCGGCGGTCGCCTGGCCCGCGGTCAGGATCGCCTCGCTGATCGACCAGCCGCCCTGGTGCGTCAGCATGGAATCGCGCAGCGCCTTGGAAGCCATGTACATCATCATCAGCGCATCGTTGGCACCTGGCGCCCTGACCGCGGAATGCGCCTGCGGGATCGGGGCGCCGTCGCTTGCGCGGCCCCAATTCTGAGGCTCGTCGCAAATGAAGCGGTAGATCATCGAATAGGCCGCGCCGCAATGCGTGTCCCAGCGCGCGGTGTTGCAGAGCGGCAGCATGTAGAAGGGATGAAAGGAGATCATGCCCGCAAGGCCGTCATAATAGCCCTTGGCGGCATGGATCGGCTTCGAGCCCCTCACCTTCTCTGCCGGCTCGCCAGTGAAGCGCAGCGTGCCTTGAATGCCATGCTGCTGCATCGCGGCCTTGGCGGCGAGCAGCCCGCCGAGGCTGCCAATGCCGAGGCCCGAGTGCGGATCGGTATGGCCACCCGCCTCGACGCTGAGCCCCGCCCGCGGTTGCTTGACCGTCGCGGCATCCTGGCAGTTGCCGGGCACGGCGTCGTATTCGGCATACATGCCGATCGTCGGTCCGTCGCCATTCGTCCAATGCGCGCAGAAGGCGGTCGGCATGCCGCCCGAGCCCTCTTCCACCGAAAAGCCTTCACGCTTCAGCCGGTCGACATACCAGGCTGCGGACTGGTACTCGCGCCAGGCGGTCTCGCCGAGGTCGAAGATGGTGCGCGTCCAGGCCGACAAGAGCGGCTGGATGCCGTCGATGCAGGCCAGTGCCGTTTCCTGCGCTGATGTCGTCACCGGTTTCTCCATGCCGCAAAGAAAGCAGTGAAGCGGCTCTTCAAAAAGTGATATGTTTTCCCGGCTCGTGCAAATTCGGTTCACCTGAGGCCTCTTGCGCATACCTTCCACGCAGGCGCTTCGCGCCCTCGACAGTTTTGCTCGTCACGGCAGCGTGTGGCGCGCGGCCGATGAACTCCACCTCACCCGCAGCGCCGTCTCGCATCAGCTGAGGCTGCTCGAACGCGACCTCGGCTTCGATCTCTTGCAGCGCATCGGCAAGGG
>NZ_RZST01000285.1:0-7882 GCF_003997575.1 Mesorhizobium sp. M1A.F.Ca.IN.022.07.1.1 | reverse complement strand
GTCCTGAGATGTTCGCGATCCTTCGCACCCGCCTCTGGCCTGCCGGCCATCTCCCCCGCAAGGGGGGAGATCCGATGTCCCTGTCGCTTTCGCCAATCGCCGACGTTGCAGGAACAGCGCCGTCGGTGCACCTGCTGATCTCCCCCGTTGCGGGGGAGATGTCCGGCAGGAGAGAGGGGGGTGCCCGGGCGCCCTACTTGTCGTGAGCACGATTATCCTCCGTCCCGGCCGGATCGAGGATGCCGAGACCATCCATGCCGCCTTGCTGCGCCTCGGCACCCACATCGGCGCGCATCAAGAGATCACCTCGACACCGGACGACCTCCGCCGCTACGGCTTCGGCGCAAACCCCGCCTTTTCGACCTTGATCGCCGAGGTCGACGGCGAGTTCGCCGGGCTCTGCCTGCACTTCCCGATCTTTTCGACCTGGATGGGCCGGCCCGGGGTCTTTGTGCAGGACCTCTATGTCGAGGACCGCTTTCGCGGCCGCCGCATCGGTGAGAAGCTGTTGCGGCGCGTGGCCAAGGAGTGTCGCGCTGCAGGCGGCGTCTATCTCAGGCTCTCCGTCGACACCGATAACGAAACCGCGAAGACCTTCTATGAAAAGCTCGGCATCGGCTGGTCGAGCTACGAGCAGGTGCACAAGATTGTCGGCGAGGCCTTTTTTGCCTTTGCCGACGCGCCGGAGGACGAACGATGAAAGCCTTCTATGCCGAGGAACAGAAGCGCCATGACCCGAAGGCCTTCCTTTCCAGCGGCGCGCCGCAGCCCAATCCGGAAAAGCCGGAACGGGTCGAGAGATTGCTAGCCGGCGCAAGATCGGCCGGTGTGACGATCGAACGGCCCAACGACCATGGCCTTGGGCCGATCGCCGCCGTGCATACGCCCGAATATCTCGACTTTCTCGAGCACATCTTCGCGCGCTGGCAACGCATCGATGGCGCCTCGGCGGAGGTCATCCCGAACATCCATCCAATCGGCCGCGGCGGCTCCTATCCGGCCTCGGCGGTCGGCCAGGCCGGCTATCATATGGCCGACACAGCCTGCCCGATCTCGGCAGAGACCTGGAACAGTGCGCTCTGGAGCGCCTGGAGCGCAGTGGAAGCCGCCGAAGCCGTGATGGCCGGCGCGACGGCGGCTTACGCGCTCTGCCGCCCGCCTGGCCATCACGCCTTTGCCGACGTGGCGGGCGGCTTCTGCTTCATCAACAATTCGGGGGTCGCCGCGCAGGTGCTGAGAAAGGACGCGGGACGCGTCGCCATACTCGATGTCGACCTGCATCACGGCAACGGCACGCAGGGAATCTTTTACGCCCGGCCGGATGTTCTGACCGTCTCGCTGCATGCCGATCCGGTGCGCTTCTATCCCTTCTTCTGGGGCCATGCCAACGAGCGCGGCGAAGGGGCGGGCCTCGGCTACAACCTCAACCTGCCGCTGCCGCGCAAATCCGGCGACGCGGCCTATCTGGAAGGGTTGGAAACAGCCTTCCGGCGCATCCGCGCCTTCGCGCCGGAAGCGCTGGTTGTCGCGCTCGGGCTCGACGCATTCGAAGGCGATCCGTTCGGAGGCCTTTCGGTGACGACGCCCGGCTTCGCGCGCATCGGCGAGGCGATCGCCGGCCTTGGCCTGCCGACGGTCATCGTCCAGGAGGGCGGCTACCTCTGCGATGCGCTCGGCGACAACCTCACCGCTTTCCTGACCGGCTTTGGCGGGAAGAAAGGATAGTTCAGGCGCGCTCCTGCCTCAGCATTGCAATGACGCGATGTACGCTTTCCAGCGTCTCGTCGATCTCTGCGGCTGTGTTGTAATGCGCGATGCCGATGCGCACGACGCCCTGCTCCGGCGGAATGCCGAGTTGGTGGACGATCTCCCATGCATAGTTGTGGCCGGACCACAGGAAGATGTTCTCGGCATTCATCTGTCGCACGATCGTTTCCGGCGCGATGCCCTCTACCGTGAAGGAAATTGTCGGCACGCGATCGCCGAAACGTTCCGGGTCGGTGATGCCGCGGATGGTCAATCCCTCGATGTTCGACAGGCCCTCGATCAACTGCCGGGCGAGCGTATTCTCGTAAGCGATCGACACTTCGAAGGCTCTCGCTATCCGCTGCCGCCGCGAACCGCCCTCGCCGGCTGCGGCGCCGAGATCGGCGAAGTAGTCGACCGCTGCGGTCAACCCAGCCATCAGCTCGATCTGCGGCGTGCCGAGCTCGAACCTTTCCGGCAGGTGGTTGGACGAGCAGCGGCATTTGTAGGGTTTCAGCGCATCGATGACGTCGCGGCGGCCCCACAATATACCCATATGCGGCCCGAAGAATTTATAGGCCGAGCAGACCAGGAAATCGCAGCCTAGCGCCTGAACGTCGATCAGCCCGTGCGGGGCGAATTGCACCGCGTCGACATAGACCAGCGCCCCGGCCTGCTTGGCGAGTGCCGTCAGCTCGCTCACGCGGTTGATCGAGCCGGTGACGTTCGAGGCATAGTTCAGCGCCACAAGCCTGGTCTTTTCCGAAAGCAGCGCCTTCAGCCGCGCTTCCTCGACCTGCCAGCTCTTGTCGTCGAAGGGCAGGAAACGCACGACAAGGCCGAGATCCTCTGCAAGCTGCAGCCAGGGCGAGACATTGCCCTCGTGGTCCATGCGCGTGAGGATGATCTCGTCGCCCGGCTTCATCGTCCGGCCGAGTGTGCGCGACATGTGGTAGGTCAGCGTCGTCATATTGGCGCCGATGATGATTTCCTCGACGCTTGCCGCACCGAGAAAATCGGCCATCGCCGCATGCGCATCATCGACCACCTGCTGCGCCGCGACCGTCGTTTCGAAGAAGCCGCCGAGGTTGGCGTTTGTCGTTAGCAGGCAGCGCGAGACCGCATCCGCCACCGCCTGCGGCACCTGGGTTCCGGCGGGATTGTCGAGATAGATGCGACGGCGGCCCTTGTCGGTCAGCGAAAGTGCTGGAAACCGTCCGCGCACGAGCTCGATCGGAAAATCTGCCATCGCCTCCATCCCTTCGTCCTTCTCAATGATTTCCAGTCACGGGCAAGGGTTGCCGACGCGCTGGTGGATGGCATCGACCGCCTTCTGCATCTCCTCCGTCCAGCGGACCTCGACCGAAGACAGCGCCATGTCGAGCTGCGCGACGCTGGTGGCGCCGACGATATTCGCGGTCACAAAAGGCCGGCTCGTCACATAGGCGTTGGCGAAGAGCGCCGGCTCCATGCCGAAGGAGCGCGCCAGCTCGCTGTATTGGAGCAGCACTTCCGCCGCATTCGGCGTCTCGTAGCGCTGGCCGCGATTGAAGAGCTGCGTGCGAGAGCCTTGCGGCCGCGCGCCGTGATCATATTTGCCGGTGAGGTAGCCCTGCGCCAGCGGAGAATAAGGTAGAAACGCGATCTCTTCGCGTTGGCAGACTTCGGCCAGGTTCACCTCGAAGGTGCGGTTGACGAGATTGTAGGCGTTCTGCAGCGAGGCGACGCGCGGGCCGACGCCCTTGTCGGACTCAGCCAGGAAACGCATGACGCCCCACGAGCTTTCGTTCGACAGGCCTAAATGGCGGATTTTTCCCGCCTTCACCAGTTCCTCGAAGACAGCTAGCGTCTCGGCGATCGGCGTCTCGTCCGCCGGCGCTCCGACAGCATCGGCCCGCCGCGCTACCGCCCCGACCCGCGTCGGGTTCGAACCCCAGGGAATGTCCCGGTCCGGCCAATGAATCTGGTAGAGATCGATGTAATCGGTGCGGAGCTTGGCGAGCGACTTCTCGACCGCATCGAAAATGTCGGCGCGCACAAGCTTCGATGGCCGGCCGCCGCGAAACCAGGCGTTGGCCGTGCGGCCGACCACTTTCGAGGCGATGATGACCTTGTCGCGGTTGCCCCTGGTCTTCATCCAACTGCCGATGATCCTCTCGGTCCACCCTTGCGTCTCGGCTTTGGGCGGGATCGGGTAAAGCTCGGCGGTGTCGATGAAATTCACGCCGCGCGAAAAGGCCAGATCCATCTGCGCATGGCCTTCGGCCTCTGTGTTCTGCTGGCCCCAGGTCATCGAACCGAGGCAGATTTGCGAAACAAGGAGGTCTGTCCGACCGAGGCGGCGTTTTTGCATGAAATGTCTCCGGCGGGAGGTGGCGCGCGGCTGCGCGGGGAGGAATTCAAGCATAAGGCATAGGCCGGATTTTCTCCAAGCCGGTCCTGGCGACTTTTGCGTGAATTCGGAAACCGGTTAGCGTCGTGCCGGGGCCAGCGCGCGCCGCTTGGCCTCGTCGATCAGCATGTTGGCCACTTGCATGCGGATCATGGCGCGCTGACGCAGATGCGGGGCGACACGGTCCGGATGGTTGGCGAAGGCGAAGTTGCGTCGAATGCGCCCGAAATCGGTATCCTTCGCAGGGCGATCGAGGCCGAGCTCGCCGGCAATCGATTCAGGGTCGATCGGCGCCAGCTCTTCCTCAGGGCGATGCTCTTCCTCAGCGAGAGCCAGCTTGGCCTGGTCGAGAAGCGCGGCGAACTCGGCGGCAAGGTCGGCGCCCGCTTCGCGGTACTCGGCGGCGACGCTTTCGCCGGCGACCTTGATGCGGCCGGAGTGAAGCTCGTCCGCCACCGACAGATAGTCGAATGGAATAGAGGGCCGGGCGCCCCCGTCTTCGCCCTTCTCGGAAGCGATGATGAGGTCGTCGAGCAACGAAGCGAAATCCAGCTTGTTCCCGGTCCCGATCTCAGCCTCCTCCTGTCGCAACGGCGTTCATTGTTGCCGTCGACCATAGATCGCTGTCGTTAAAAATGAATGCCGACGACATTAACGATTGTGTGGCAGCCGCAGACGCCGGCCGGAAAGATCAAAGCCGCGCTGCATTTGATACCGACCGGCAGGTCGCCAGAGTGGCGAGGAAAAAGCCCACCCGCCAGGACCGTGCCGTACGGTCGAGTTTCCGCAAAAGTTTCAGAAGAGAAGCGATTTTGGCGGAAAAAATTCACCAGGCATGGCTGCCATGCGCTTGCTGCACTGCACAATTGTAACAAATCACCTATATTCTCGGCGTGTGGAGGACAAACAAGGGGCTGGAATATGGGGTTCTTCACCGAAATGTTCGCGCGGCCGCGGCCGCAGGAACAACAGCGTTACCGATCGGCGCTCGCGCTGCTGAACGCGATGAGCAACGCCGACCGCGCCGATATCGGCATCAAGCCGGCCGACTTTCCGCGTATCGCCCGCGAGATGTCGATACGCTGATTCAACGATGAAAAAGAGGGTTCTCGGCCGCGCCGGGAAACCTCTCCGTGGTCAGCGTCCCAGGAAAATCGACTTGCCCAGCGGCACGCCATTGTGCCGCAGGATGTCGTATGCCGTGGTGATGTGGAAGTAGAAGTTCGGCATGGCTGCGTCGAGCAGATATTGCAGTCCGGCCATCGAGACCTCGCGTCCGGCAAGCCTCAATTCGATCGTCCGCTCCTCCGACCCGTCCAGATCGGCGGCCGAGAATGTCGCCAGATGATCGAGCGTCTTGGCGATTCGGGCGTGCAGCTCTGCGAAACTGGACTCGTTGTCCTCGTATTTCGGCACTTCGCGGCCGGCGAGCCGCGACGGCGCGCCCTTGGCATGATCGGTGGCGATCTGCACCTGCCGGGTCAGCGCGAACATGTCGGGCGCCAGCCTCGCGGTCAGAAACACCTGCGGGTCGATCTTGCGGTCGGCGGCGTTCTGTTCGGCCAGTGACAGCACGCTGGCCAGCGCCTTCAGCCGGGCCGAAAAGACGGCCACCGAAATATCGTACATGGATATGGTCACGTGAGTTATCTCCCCAGGCGGCGTCAGCGCCGCGGGCCGTGAGCTAGCGCTTCCCGGCTCGATTCTTCAAGCAGCCCGTGCGCCCCTGTCACCGCCTCGCCGCAATCGCGGTGGTACTATTTTCGTTATCGAGCGGAGATTCCCGATGAGACCTGCCATTCTCGCAGCGACTGCCCTGTTCTCCCTTGCGGCCATCGGCCGGTCGGCGCTTGCAGCCGAAGCCGCTTATATCGACGACCGGTCCAGTGCCGAGGCTGTTGTTCGCTCGCTCTACAGCGCGATCAACCGGCATGAATTCGCCCGCGCCTGGGGTTATTTCGGCGACACCAAGCCGGCAAAAGATTTCGATGCCTTCGTTAAAGGCTACGACAGCACCGACACGGTCGAGGTCAAGACCGGCGCGGTATCGGACGAGGGTGCTGCCGGCAGCATCTACTACAGCGTCCCTGTCGCCATCCAGGCCACCGACAAGAAGGGCGAAGCCAAAATCTTTGCCGGCTGCTACACGCTTCGCCAGGTCAACGCGCAGATCCAGGAACCGCCGTTCCAGCCGATCTTTATCGACAAGGGCGCCCTGAAGCCGTCGACTTCGGATTTCCAGGATGCCGTGCCGACAAGCTGCGGCGACGGCCCGCCGCCGCCCAAGAAGGACGAGGCGCTGGAACAGGCCAGGAAGGCGTTCCTCGCCGCCTATGGCGAGCAGTGCGACAAGGAGAACCCGGAAGGCAAGCCGGCCGGCGAGCCGGACGCCTACTCGATCCATTACAAGGACAAGGACGCCGGAGCCGACGAGCCGGAGCGCGAGACGCGGCTCTTCCGCTTCTTCTGCTCGATGGCCGCCTACAATGAAAGCGCGGTCTATTACATCTATGACGATGTGTCCGGCGTCCGGCAGTTGCAGTTCGCCGCGCCGGAACTCGACATCCGTTACGAGAACAACAACAGCGAAGGCAAGGTCGAGGGCATCCACATTATCGGCTTCCAGACCGACGACCAACTGGTCAATTCCGAATATGACGACAAGACCCAGACGATCACCTCGATGAACAAATGGCGCGGCGTCGGCGACGCTTCATCGACCGGCACCTATCTGTTCCGCCACGGCAATTTCTCGCTGGTGCAGTATGATGTCGATGCGTCCTACGACGGCGAGATCAATCCCGAGACCGTCCTGGACTACAACACGCCGCCTTGATCAGGGCGCTTTCGTCAGCATCCAGTTCAGTGTGCCGCGCCAATCGACCATGCGGATCGGCGTCCCATGCGTGCCGGTCTCGAACCGCACGAAGCGGGCCGGATAGGTCTTCGATTTGGCGAGAATCGAGCGGAAGAAGGCTTCCTGCTTCTCAACCTGGAAAACCACGTCACGGCTGCCCTGGCCGAAGAACACCGGCACGCGGCGCTTGAACGCCGGGCTGGTCAAGAAGCTTTCGTCCCAGAGCGAGCCGAGCAGCAGGAGCCCACTGACGCGGGCGCCAATATCCTTGCGGTCGGCCAGCTTCCAGCAGAGAATGCCGCCCATCGAGCCGCAGGCGACGAAGATTTTCGCGCCGGGCGATGTCTCTGCATAGTGGTCGATCAAAGCCGCGACTTGGGCGGCGCCCTTGTCGCCGAAATCGGGAAAGTCCGGCGAAAGATAAAGACCGCCATTTTCGGCCATCAGATTCTTCAGGCGGTTGAAATTGCCGCCAAAGGTGAAGTCGTCGACGCCCTGCTTGCGGCTGCCGCCCTGCCCGTGCAGGTAAAGGACGATGATGGCGGCACCTTGCGTCTTGCCGACTGCGACATGCCGGACATCGCCGACATCGGTCTTCAGCATCAAGTCCTGCTGCATCTTGCGCACGCCGGGGTCGATATATTGGGCATGCACACGCCTTTCAGGCACCTCGTCGCGCTGATTGATGTCGCGCATCTCGCGATAGTCGAGCACCGTATAGGCACCGTTGTCGCCGCTCGACAGCGTCGCCGGGTAGGCGAAAAGCTCGTCCTTGAAGGGTTTCAGCGACAACGTCTGGCCCTCGGCGGCAGAGAGCGAAAAAGCTGTTGCGGCGAGCAAAGTGAGGAAAGTTCGGCAGCGCAAAGACATTCCGAAGCCATGCGAAA
>NZ_RZST01000284.1:0-7943 GCF_003997575.1 Mesorhizobium sp. M1A.F.Ca.IN.022.07.1.1 | reverse complement strand
GTTCATTCGGTGACCGCCGACCGCGGCGAGTTCGTCGGCAGGCACGGCACGACCGAATATCCGCAGGCCGTGCTTGGCGGAGTTGCTTTGTCCGGCCGCGTCGAGGCAGGCGACGATCCGTGCGCGGTGATCGCCAGCGACATCGACATCCCGGCCGGCGGCGACGTGACGCTGTTCTGGCTGCTTGGCGACGCCGCCACGGCCGCCGAGGCGAGCGCCCTGGTCCAGACCCACAGGGACAAGGATTTCGACCGGCGTCTGGCCGACAATGAGTGCGTCTGGCGGGGCTTCCTCGACACCATTCAGGTCGAAACGCCGGACAAGGCGCTCAACGCCATGGTCAACCACTGGCTGCCCTACCAGAGCCTGGCCTGCCGCATCCGCGCGCGGTCGGCCTTCTACCAGGCGAGCGGCGCCTTCGGCTTCCGCGACCAGTTGCAGGATACGCTGGCCTTGCTGGCGCATGATCCGAAGCTGGCGCGCGACCAGATTCTCAACGCCGCCCGCCGGCAGTTCCAGGAGGGCGACGTGCAGCACTGGTGGCTGCCCCGCACCGATGCCGGCGTGCGCACCATGATCTCGGACGATGTCGTGTGGCTGGCGCACGCGACGGCCCGCTACATCGAGGTGACGGGCGATGCCGCCATCCTCAAGGAGCAGATACCGTTCATCGACGGGCAGGAGCTTGGCGAGGGGGAGCACGACGCCTTCTTCACGCCCGAGATCACCAAGACCACAGCCTCGCTTTACGAGCACTGCGCGCGGGCGCTCGATCTGGCCATCAAGCGCAGCAGCCCGGCCGGCCTGCCGCTGATCCTCGGCGGCGACTGGAACGACGGCATGAACCGTGTCGGCGAGGGCGGCAAGGGCGAAAGCGTCTGGCTAGGCTGGTTCCTGCTGAAGACGCTGGGTGACTTCGCCCCCATCGCCAAGGGACAGAGCGATGGCAAGCGGGCGCAGGCCTGGACGAAGCACGCGGACCTGCTGAAGCGGGCGCTGGAGAGCACGGCCTGGGACGGCCAGTGGTACCGGCGCGGCAGCTTCGACGACGGCACGCCGCTTGGCTCCCGCAATTCGGATGAGTGCAAGATCGACTCCATCGCCCAGTCCTGGAGCGTGCTGTCGGGCGAGGGGGATCCTGCCCGCTCGACCACGGCCATGGAACAGGCGACGAAGATGCTCGTCGACGACAAGCACAAGATCGTCAAGCTGTTCACGCCGCCCTTCTCGAACAGCGACAAGGATCCCGGCTATATCAAGAGCTACCCGCCGGGCGTGCGCGAGAACGGCGGCCAGTACACCCATGCCGCCACCTGGTTCGTCATCGCGCTGGCCGAGATGGGACGCACCGACGAGGCTTATCGCTGCTTCTCGATGCTGAACCCGGTCAACCACGCCTCGGACGAGGCGGCGGCCGAGCATTACCGCGTCGAGCCTTACGTCGTGGCGGCGGACATCTACGCCGGCGAAGGAAAAGGCGGCCGCGGCGGCTGGACCTGGTATACGGGGTCGGCCGGCTGGCTCTACCGGGCCGCGGTGGAAGGAATCCTCGGCATCGAGCGGCGCGGCAAGCAGATCACGTTTAGGCCGAAGCTGCCCGGCCATTGGGACGGCTACGCCGCCACACTCAAGATGTTCGGCGGCGAAATCAAGGTTCGCGTCATCCGCGACAAAAAGACCAAGTCGATCGCGCTTGAAGTCAATGGTTCGAAGACCAAATCAGGGTCTTTCGAACCGAGGGCCGGCGAGATGACCGACGTCGTCGTCAAGATACCTGCGTAGGATCAACGGTTTGCCTTGCAGGCCGCGCATCTCTCGGGATGCGCGGCCGAGCTTGGCGTTTTACTTTGCCAATGGGCCGGGCAGCGTGCGCCCACGCTGCTTCAGGCACGGCTAAGCAAGCGCAAGTGATTAAAAATGTGGCAGCGCTGGGCAGGTGCCATTGTTTTGCCGCAAGGCTGACATTTCACCTTTTATCTCAAACCGTTAGGTGATCACGTCAGATTTCGCACCGTCGTCATCTTTTGTTCGCTAAATCGGAACGGAAGGGATAGACGACGCATTGTTTCGCGACACATAAACCGGTACGTGTCAAAAAATGGTGCGGCGCACAATACCGACATTGAGCACGGACAAGAGTTTGGCGGAGTAGCTGAAGTGTCACTTCTGCAGATCTACTTTAGAGCGCTGAGTTATCTGGCTGCGGACAAGAAGCGCGTCGCGCTGATCTGCGGCGCCAACGTCGCGCTTGCCGCGATCGCCATTCTCGAGCCGATCCTTTTGGGCCGGGTGATCGGCGCCATTTCCGAAAAAGGTCCGGTGTTTTCGACGCTCGCCGTCTGGGCCGCTCTCGGTGTCTTCAATGTCATAGCTTTCGTGCTGGTGTCGCGCGGCGCCGACCGCTTCGCCCATGCCCGGCGTTCGGAAGTGCTGTGCCAGTCCTTCGAGCGCGTCATCACCATGCCGCTCGCTTGGCATCACCAGCGCGGCACGTCCAATTCGCTGCACACGCTGCTGCGCGCCGTCGAAACCCTGTTCAGCCTGTGGCTCGAATTCATGCGCGTGCATCTCTCGACGGCCATTGCGCTGGTGCTGCTGGTGCCGACCGCGCTTTCCATGGACATCCGCATGTCCATCGTGCTGCTGGGCCTCGGCGTGCTTTACGTCGGAATCGGCCGTATCGTCATGCGCCGTACCAAGTCGGGGCAGACCGCCGTCGAGCGCCACTACCACACCGTCTTTGCCCATGTGACCGACAGCGTCAGCAACGTCGCCGTGCTGCAGAGCTATAACCGCATCGGCCATGAGACCGCGACGCTGAAGCGCTACGTCAAGGACCTGCTCGACGCGCAGAACCCGGTGCTCGACTGGTGGGCTATCGCCAATGCGCTGAACCGCCTGTCGTCGACCATCTCGATGATGATCGTGCTCTCGATTGGGGCTTATCTCGTCACCCGTGGCCAGCTCCGTGTCGGAGACGTCGTCGCCTTCACCGGCTTTGCCGGAATGCTGATCGCCCGTCTCGACCAGATGTCGGCCTTCACGACGCAGATTTCCGAGGCCCGCGCCAAGCTCGAGGATTTCTATCGCCTCGAGGACTCGGCCGCCGAAACCGCCGAGCCGGACGGCCTGCGCGAGTTGACCAACGTCACCGGCCGTGTGCGCTTCGAGGACGTCAGCTTCGAGTTCGCGAATTCGGGCCATGGTATCGAGAATGTCTCCTTCGAGGTGCCGGCCGGCAAGACCGTCGCCATCGTCGGCCCGACCGGCGCCGGCAAGACGACGCTTATCAACCTGCTGCAGCGCGTGTTCACGCCGTCCAGCGGCCGCATCCTGATCGACGGCATCGACACTCGCACGGTGACCCGCAAGTCGCTGCGCCACTCGATCGCCACCGTCTTCCAGGACGCCGGCCTGCTCAACCGCTCGATCGAGGATAACATCCGGGTCGGCCGCGCCGATGCGAGCAATGACGAGGTGCACGCCGCCGCCAATGCCGCCGCCGCACAGGACTTCATCCTGGCCAAGAGCAGCGGCTACGACACCGTCGTCGGCGAGCGCGGCGGCCAGCTCTCGGGCGGCGAGCGCCAGCGCATCGCCATCGCCCGCGCCGTGCTGAAGGATGCGCCGATCCTGGTGCTCGACGAGGCGACCAGCGCGCTCGACGTCGAGACCGAGGACCGAGTCAAGGAAGCGATCGACGAACTGCGCCGCAACCGCACGACCTTCATCATCGCCCACCGCCTGACCACCGTGCGCGACGCCGACTTGGTCGTCTTCATGGACAAGGGCAAGGTGGTCGAATACGGCGGCTTCACCGAGCTGTCGCTGCGCAACGGCCGCTTCGCAGCCCTGCTGCGCGCCGGCGGCCTGCTCAACGACGAGGAGGTCCGTCGCCTCAGCCGTCCGGTGACGGAAGCGGCGTAAGCTTTCTTCCCTGTGGGACAAGGTGTCGCCGCAGGCGACAGATGAAGGTGTTCCAGGAAGATCAGCGTCTCACTCCGTCGCGCACCCTATCCGTCTCGGCGCTCGCGCGCCGATCCACCTTCTCTCACAAGGGGAGAAGGAGAGAGTGCGACAACCGTCCGATTGCCCCTGATGCATCGCCGGTCTATTTAGATCGGCATGAGCGACACCACCTCACGCCTCGCCGGCTGGATCGATCTCGCCAACCCGACGCGCTTCGTCGGGCTGGCCGACAAGGTTATTCCGTGGCTCGCGGCGACCGCGGCGATACTGCTCGGCGTCGGCCTCTATATGAGCTTCACCGCGCCGGAGGATTTCCAGCAGGGCATCACGGTGCGCATCATGTACATCCACGTGCCTTTCGCCTGGCTTGCGATGATGTGCTACACCATCATGGCGATCTCGGCGCTCGGCACGCTGGTCTGGCGCCACCCGCTGGCCGACGTGGCGCTGAAGGCAGCGGCTCCGATCGGCGCCACCTTCACCGCGCTCGCGCTGATCACCGGCTCGATCTGGGGCAAGCCGATGTGGGGCACCTGGTGGGTGTGGGACGCTCGGCTGACCTCGGTCTTCGTGCTTTTCCTCATGTATCTTGGGATTATCGCGCTGACCCGCGCACTGGACGACGCCGGCCGCGCCGCCTGGGCCGCCGCCATCATCACGCTGGTCGGCTTCATCAACATCCCGATCATCAAATTCTCGGTCGATTGGTGGAACACGCTGCACCAGTCGGCCTCGGTCTTCCGCCTCGGCGGCCCGACCATCGACCCTTCGATGCTGTGGCCGCTCGCCGTGATGGCGCTTGGCTTCACCGTGCTGTTCTTCGCGCTGCACCTGATGGCGATCCGCACGGAGATTTTCAGGCGCCGCGTGATCGCGATGCGCAGGGTTGCGGCGCGGCAGGCGGAACGGCAGTAGATTTTCGACCAATAGCGGTCTGTCGCGTTCCTTCTCGCCCCCCTCTGTCCTGCCGGACATCTCCCCCACAAGGATGGTGCGATTGCTTTCGGCAACTTTCAGCGTTTGGAGGAGGGCGCGACGCCCGAGCCGCCAATCTCCCCCCAAAGTGGGGGAGATGTCCGGCAGGACACGGGGGGCGCTGTCCCGCCAGCCTAGACGAACTTAAAACATCTGCGTGCGTCTCAGGATCCTCAAGCCATCTTCCCCCGCGCCGCCACCGGCAGCGTTTCCAGCACCTTGTCGCCGTCGATCAGATGCACCTGGTCGAACAAATTCGTCACCACGCAGCAATGATCGGGAACCACGCGCACGCGCTCGCCAATGCGCAGGGCGCCGCCGTCTGAAAGCGTGACGTTGCCGTGCTCCTCGCTCAGTCCAGTTACTCGCGCGCTGGGCACGCCGAGCAGCTCGCCGAAATCCGGCAGTCCTAGCGTATCGGAGGACAAAGCCTTGCTGCCGCTGTCGAGGATGGCGCGGAAGGGCGTCGGGTGGCTGACCACGGTGGCCAGCACCGTCAGCGCGCAATCGTCGAGCGTGCCGACGCCTTTGGCGACCTGGTAGCGGTCGAGATAGATGTAGGTGCCGGGCCTATATTCGGTGACGACGCTGTCCTCGCCCGAGCGCCACATGTCCGGCGTGCCTCCGCTGGAGATGCGCCGGCATTCGAGCCCGGCCGCCGCAAGCGTCTCGCGCGCGTTCCGCAGCCACGCCTCGGCTTCGGCGGCGCGGCCCGCCGCCGGATAAGTCATCAGCCCGCCGAAGGTCAGGCCCTTGGCCTGGTCGATCACTTTCGCCAGTGCAACCGCTTCGGCCGGGCTCTGCACGCCGCAGCGGCCCATGCCGGTGTCGCATTCGACCAGCACCGGCAGCGGGTGGCCGGTATCGGTGAAGGTCGCGGCTAGCCCTGCCAGCGTTTCGTGGCTGTCCGCCGTGACCGACAGCGCGACGCGGCCATGCAGTGCCTTCAGCCGCTCCAGCTTGGCGCGGCCGAGAATGTTGTAGGGCAGGAAAATGTCCTCAAGCCCGGCATCGGCCATCACCTCGGCCTCGCCGATCTTCTGGCAGGTTATGCCGACCGCGCCAGCCGCGACCTGCTTCTTCGCCCAGTAGGGCAGCTTGTGCGTCTTGATATGCGGGCGGAGCTTCAGCCCGTGGCGGTCGGCATGCGCCTGCGCCTTTGCGATGTTGGCTTCGGCGCGGGCCGCGTCGATCAGGATCGCCGGCGTGTCGAGATCGTCTATGCTTGCCATGAAGATCACCGTTCAAAAGCATGTCTCCCGAAAGTGGGAACCGGTTTCGGGATAAAGACATGCGCAATCAAAAACCCGTTGGGGTTATGGGCTTGATCGGGCCGGATGTCACGGGGCCAGAGCCGTCAGTTTGCGTCGACAGCGGACCGGCATTGCGATATTCGGGTTGGCAGATTTCAGCAGGCAGCGGCCGGAAGGAAAACGACCATGAAGCGCTCCAAAATCAACGACATCATCCGCGAAGCCGACGCCTTCATCCGCTCGTTCGGCTACATCATGCCGCCCTTCGCCTACTGGTCGCCGGAAGAGATGAAGGCGCACAAGGCGGACTCTTCGGCCATTTTCAGCTCGCGTCTCGGCTGGGACATCACCGACTACGGCCAGGAGAAGTTCGATGAGCTTGGTCTCTTCCTTTTTACCGTCCGCAACGGCCGCTACGCGGACATGAAGCTCGGCATGGGCATGCTCTACGCCGAGAAGATCATGATCTCGCGCAAGGACCAGCTGTCGCCCATGCACCGCCACAACATCAAGGCCGAGGACATCATCAACCGCGGCGGCGGCAAGCTGGTGCTGGAATTGTTCATGCACGACCGCGACGGCGGCATCGACCCGAAGGCCGAAGTGTCGGTACCGGTCGACGGCACCATCACCAGATTGCCCGCCGGCGGGCTCCTGAAGCTCGACCCGGGCCAGAGCGTGACGCTGCTGCCGGGCGTCTGGCACGCCTTCTGGGCCGAGGGCAAGGACGTGCTGATCGGCGAGGTCTCGACCGTCAATGACGACCTCACCGACAACGTCTTCCGCGATCCGATCGGCCGCTTCTCCAACGTCGAGGAGGATGTGGCGCCGGTTCACCTTCTGGTGTCGGATTATGAAAAATGGGTGGGGTAGGCGGGGCGCTGAGGCTCTATCCGGTCTGATTAAGAAGTGCGCGCAGCCGGCGCACTTCCGCGACCAGGCGAGGAACGTCCTGCCGCGCAGCCGCAATGAAATCTTGCTCCGCGACGGTCGCACCGGACCTTTCAATGTCTTCGCCGCGCTCTGCGCCGTTGCCGGTCTGGATGAAGTTGGATCCTCCGTCGAAATCCCGACCTTCGTCCCAAGATTTCCACGGTCCGGGGCAGGCTGCGGCCGCCCGCGATTCCATTTCCTGAAGTTCGAATTCGGGCAACGAACTCATCATTCCCTCGCTTAGGCGTCTACCGCGCGTACTTGTCCGCCTTCCGATTGCCCAGCAGCAGCTTGCGCTCCAGGTGCGCGCGCAGCTCGCCGTAATAGGCGGTGAGGAATGCCCGTGAATCGACCGGCTCGACCCTGGCGCCGATCTTGCGGCCTATCGTTTCCGCCACCGCTTTCATCGCGAAATAGTCGTCGCGGCGCAGCACTTCCTCCAGCTTGTGCAGCTCGGCGATGCCATAGGCGTCGAGCTGCGCGGCGCTGAACTGGAAGCGGGTCGCGACCGGATCCTTGCGCAGCGACAGATCCTCGAGCAGCGCCACCTTCGGCGCCTCGACCACCCAGGTTCCGGCGAGCAGGTCGCCAATCCGCAGCCGGTCGCGGTTGAAGAGCGGGAATAAGGAGAACAGCAGCGCCCACACCAGGCCGAAGATGGTCGACAGCGTGTCGGCGACGCCGGCGCTGCCGCGCGCCGCCAGGATCGACAGCGGCAGGAACACCTCGATCTCGCGCATCAGGTTGCGCGCGATGACCTGGTCGAGGCTGAGGCCGGCGCCGCTGCGCGAGGCGACGCGGACGCCGACCATC